>DAISIS010000028.1:0-20675 GCA_036821925.1 Pirellulaceae bacterium | reverse complement strand
TCGTGTCACTCCAGTAGGTGCTGGAGATGAACATGCGCGCAGCAGGCTCCATCACCGCACGCCGACCCACCACTGCCGCCATCGGATAGCCGTTGGAGAGCGATTTGGCGAACACCGCCATGTCCGGTGTGACCCCCAGATACTGCTGCGCACCACCCGTGCTGAAACGCAGTCCCGACGACACTTCGTCGAAGATCAAGACCGCACCGTGTGTGCGGGCCAGGTCGGCCACCCCTGCCAGGTAGCCGGCGGGCGGGAGCTCGGAACGGAGCGGCTCCATGATGATCGCGGCCACCTCACCACGATGCTGCTCCAGCCGGTCACTCAACGCCGCGAGATTGCCGCTGGGGAACGGCAACGCGGTCCCCGCCAGCGCGCGCGGCACGCCGATCGGGTCGATGCCGGGGAACAGATGCGCGTTGAGATTGGCGTCCTCCGCCAGATTCGCTGCCAGATACCAGTCGTGCCAGCCGTGATAGCCGCAGAACAACACCTTGTCCCGCCCCGTCACGCCGCGCGCGATTCGCACGGCGATCGCACACGCCTCGCCGCCGCATTTGGCATAGCGGACCATCTCGGCACACGGAATCGCCGCACACAGTTCCTCCGCCAGTTCAATTTCCAGTTCGTGATTGACTGAGTAGATGGTGCCCTGCGCCAACTGCGCCCGCACTGCGTCGTCCACCACCGGATCGGCGTAGCCCAGCAGAATCGCGCCGATGCCGCTGATCCAGTCGATGTATTCGAAGCCATCGACATCCCAGAACCGCGCCCCCTGGGCGCGCGCGGCGTAGATCGGCGATACGCCATAAGCGACGCGCGTCGGCCGGCGACTGATCAGCTGCGTCGCGCCGGGGATCAGTTGTGTGGCACGCGCGTAGAGCGCCATCGACTGGGGCACACGTGTAGGATGCGGCGGTTGGGGCATGGAGACTCCTTCACAAATGGGGGCGGCGCGGACGCCTGCCCGCGGCCACGGGTGCGGCGCGCGGTTCACCAGGCGGTCCAGCCACCGTCGATAATCAGGTTCTGTCCCGTCATGTAGCTGCTCGCGTCCGACGCCAGGAACACGATGGCGCCTTTCAGCTCGTGCGGCCGGCCCATCCGCCCCATGGGCGATTTCGTGCTGAGCCGCTCGGCCAGCCCGGCGGGCGCCTGGTCGCTGGGAAACGGTCCGGGGCTGAGACAGTTCACACGCACCGCGTCGCGGGCCCAGTACACCGCCAGGTGCCGCGTCAGGTGCACGATCCCGCCCTTGAGCGCATGGTAGGCGGCCGGGCTCGCCGGGCAGATCCCCGCGTACGCGTCCGGGTAGGAGCCGACGACGCCGTACATCGAGCCGAGCAGGATGATGCTGGCCGGCCGCTGGGCCGCCACGGCGTGGTTCCGCACCTGCCGCGCCAGCAGGAAGTAGCCGGTCAGATTGGCCAGCTGGCGCTGAAACTCCGCGCCTGTGACCGTCGACCAGTCGGCGGCCACCGCCGCGTTGCCGTTGTTGACCAGGATGTCAATCTGTCCGGCCTGCGCCACCGCCTCCGCGAACCCCTCCGCCAGCGACGATTCGTCCAGGTAGTCGAGGCACACGGCCAGGTGGCGCCCCGCCTGCGGGCCGCCGAGTTCCTCCGCGACCGCAAGCGCCTGGTCCCGATGGCGGCTCGACACGATGACTCGGGCACCGGCCTCAGCCAGCGCTGCGGCCTGCGCACGCCCCAGGTAACCGCGCGCCCCGGTGATCAGCGCTGTGCGGCCGCTCAGATCGAACAGCTGCTCAACGGTAGGTGAATCGGCATCGGGTGTAGTCATGTCGCAACCTCTGTAATGGTGTGTGTCAGGTGTGGTGTGCATCCGGGCGGAGGTCTGTCGGTACCCCCTCCGAGCCGGAGCCCGCGGTGGGCCACAAAGACGGTGTCAGGATTGTCTCGGGGAGCGCGGGAACTGCCCGCTCGACTGCGCGCAACAGATCGTCCGGCAGCGGGCCACGCGCGACAATCGCCAGGTTGGCCTGCAGCTGTGCGACCGTCTCGACACCGGTCAGTACACAGGTCACTCCCGGCTGGGCCAGCATGAATCGCAGGGCGAGTTCGGCCAGCGGCATGCCGGCGGCACGGGCCAGCGAGGTCAAGTGCCGCCGCACCGGGATGACCGCGCGCAGCGCCGCGGGCATCTCCGCCTCGGGCATCAGCAACAGGCCCTGCAGGTAGACGCTCCGGATGAACACGGCCACTCCCCTGGCCGCGGCCGCCGCGAACACGCCGCTGCGCTGGTGCCGGCAATCGAGCACGCTGGCCGGGAGCTGGAGCGCCGCCACGTTCGCCGCCGTGACGAACTCAGCGGCCGGACCGGGACGGTTATCACACGACACGCCCGCGTAACGCAGCCAACCCCGGTCGGCAAGTCCGGCCAGCACATCGCTGTAGATGGCGTTCGGCTCCCGGTGAAACAGCACCACCGGCAGGCAGTCGCGCTGCAGCCGCTGCCGCGAATCGGCTACCGACTGTTCGATCGCGCGCGACGCCAGCGCCCGGTCGGCCTGTTCGTCCGGGGTGAGCGGGCGTACCTTCGTCACCACGAAAGCCGATTCCGCCAGCTGGAGTTCGCGTAGCGCGCGGCCCAGCACCGCTTCGCTGGTCCCGTACGCGGCGGCCGTGTCAAAACAGTTGACTCCCCCCTCCGCGGCAGCCGCCACGATCGACCGGACTTCCTGGTAGGTGGGCTGCCCCGTGCGGTTGGCCACACCATAGGGCATACCGAACTGCACCGTGCCCAGCATCAACCGCGACAGTCGATAGTCATTCCAGGTCGTGACGATCATGCGGCATCACCCCGCGCGCTCCACTTCCGCGGCCAGCGCAGCGAGGCGGTTTTCGAACGTGAAACCGAGCGCTGCGAAACGTTCTTGGATCAGCTCCATGCCCTGCTTGACCATGATGATGTCGGCGCCGTGGCAGAGGAATTTCGCCCCCAGGTCCAGCAGCTGCTGCATGTGCTCCGGACTGCCGCTGACGGTGCCCCACCACTTGCCGGCCCGCCGGGCCGCCGCCGCCACGCGCCGGTAGGCGTCGGCGATCAGCGGATGATCGAACTGATACGGAATGCCGGCAATCGTGCTCAGGTCCCCGGGTCCGATCATCAGCACGTCCACGCCCGGCACCTGCGCGATGGCATCGGCGGCGTCGAGCGCTGCGGGAGATTCCAGCTGGGTGATGAGCAGCGTGTGCTCGTTGGCCGCCTTCAGGTAGGGGGGGATGGGGACCGCGCAGTAGGGATTGTCCCCGTTGGCCCCGTCCACGCCGCGTTCTCCCTGCGGGGCGAACTTCGCCCAGCGGACCAGTTCCGCCGCCTCCTCGGCCGACTCGCACCGCGGATACATGATCCCCTGCGCACCGGCCTCCAGCAGCCGCCCGGTGCGCATGAACTCGCCCTTGGCCGGCCGCGCGATCACGTCCGAGACGCCCACCCGCGCAGCGCGCATCAACGTGGCGGCCGTCTCGTCGCTGGTGGCGTGGTGTTCGAGGTCGAGCCAGATCCCGTCAAAACCCAGCAGGCTCACCAGTTCGTAGACGCTCGGATCGATGAAGTGACAACAGGTAATCAACACGGCGTCGCCGTTGCGCAGCTTCGCCTTGACACGGCTGAATCGCATGCTGTTCCGCCTTTCTCGCGCAGCACCATCCACTCATTCCACCGGGAACTCGGCGTCCAGCCACTCCTTGACCATCCAGGTGTGGCGGCGTTGGCGTTGTTCCCAGGCACGTATCTCTTCCGCCGTATACTCGTAGAAACCGCGGCCGTTCACAATCCCACGCGCATCCTGGTCGGCCAGGTTCGCCAGCGCCGGCGGGATGGCCGCGTCGTGGCACAGCGTCGGGAGCACCCGCTCCATGCTGCGGGCGTACAGGGCCGGTCCGCCTGTCAAGTCGATCCAGCGAAACGGCCCGCAGCAGGCCGCCCACAGACCCAGGGTGTTCCGCACGCTGCGGTCGATCGTCGCGCAGTCGGCGACGCCCAGTTCGACCAGGTGCAGCGCCTCGCGGTAGAGCGCGTAGCCCAAGCGGTTCACGATGAACCCCGGAATGTCCTGCTGGCAGATGGTCGGGTCTTTGCCCAGGCGGCGCGCCAGCTCCTCCGTGCGGCGGAGCGTCTCGTCGGAGGTCTGCTCGCCGCGGATCAGCTCCAGGAACCGCGTGGCGTGCGCCGGTTCGGCCCAGTGCATGCCGACAAACCGCGCGGGGTGCTGGCGGGTCTGCTGCAGCACGCTGATCGGAATCGCCGACGTGTTGCTGGCGATCACCGCGTCACACGCCACCACCCGCTCGAGCTCGTCAAACACCGACTGCTTCACCGCCAGATCGTCGGAGACGCTTTCGATGACCAGGCCACAGGGCGCCAGCGGCTCCCAGGTGGTGACCTGCTCCAGCCGCTCCCGGCACCGTGCCGTCAGGTCGGGGGGCGCCACGCCGCGCTCGATCAGTTCGCCCAGCATCTGCTCGATGATCGGCAGCGCCTGCGCATGCCTGTCTGCCGTGCGTGCGACGGCCACGACCTGGTGACCGCGCTCGAGCAGGCAGGCCGTGATGCCGCGGCCGAGCAATCCCATCCCGACAACACCAATCGGCACGCTCATGACCCGTGTTCCCCTGCGCCCCGCCGCGCTGCGGCAGGATCTACCATGTGTTCTTGTTGCTTGTCGTTTGCGGCCTGTGTGGTTCGCAGCCGGGCGGCGGGCGACGCGGCATTCAGGCCAGCTTCCCGGAGGCTTCGATCGGCCAGATCTCGACCACGCGCCCCTGCTCGTGGACGACCAGCTCGCGGTGCAGGTTGCACGTGGTGCAGGCATGACTGGGAATCAACTGCAGCGCCTGCCCGATGGGCCAGCCCGGCGCGCGCCGCACGACGACGTGCTCCTCCGCGAGGAAGAACGGGATCTCCACGTCCGGGAAATCGCGGATCGCCGGCACCCCGAACTCGCCGCCGGCCCCTTTGACGCCGACGTCCAGCACGGCCCGGTCCGGGGCCGGGCGACTGATGACCCGGGCGAGCACCGACAAGGCGATCTCGAATTCGGGCACCAGCTGATGGTAATGCCGGTCCATCGTGGCGTAGGTGCCGGCCTGGACCTCGTCCACTCCCTCCAGCGTGCCGGTGCTGTCGTACGTCGCGCTCGAACAACCGCTCACGCACGCGACGGAGATGCCCGCCTGGGCCAGCAGGTGGCGCGTATCGAGCGCCTGCTGCATGGCGGCCCGCGCGCGCAGGGCCCGCTCTGCGCGGTCGAGCGTATTGACGACGTGTCCCTCATACGCCTGCAGGCCGGCGAAACGCACGCCGGGCAGCGCGGTCACGCGTCGGGCGAGTTCCACCGCCGGCGCGCCGGGGGCGACGCCGCAGCGCCCCATGCCGATGTCCACTTCGACCAGCAGGTGGACCAGCGCGCCGGCAGCGGTGGCCGCCGCCGAGATCGCCGCCGCCTGGTCCGGGTGGTCGACGGCCACGCTGATGCGTGCGCGCTGCGCGAGTTGTACCAGGCGGTTCACCTTGCCGCTGCCGACCACCTGGTTGGCGATCAGGACGTCGCGGACGCCCTGGTCGACGAGCACTTCCGCCTCGCTGAGCTTGGCGCAGGTCATGCCGACCGCTCCGGCGGCCAGCTGCCGCCGGGCCAGCGTGACGCATTTGTGGTTCTTAAAATGCGGGCGCAGCTGCGCCGGGCGGCCGCGGAAGAAGGCGGCCAGCTGTGCCACGTTCCGATCGCTCGCGGCGCGGTCCAGCAGCAGTACCGGGGTGTCCAGTTCGGCCAGCGGTTGGCCGATGCGCGGATCACCGCTGTCGCGGGCGTCTACTCCGGCCATGATGTCTTCTCCGTCGCCAGCGAGTACAGGATGGACTTCGAGTTGGTGTATTCGTGCACGGTCTCCGCGAACCCCAACTCCGCCCCGATGCCGCTCAGCTTGTAGCCAAACACCGGGACGTTCGGACGCAAGGCGCCGCCACCGTTGACGGCGATCCGCCCGGCACGCAGCTGGCGCGCGACATGCAGCGCGCGGCCACCGTCGGCAGTCCAGATGTTCGCCATCAGCCCGAACTCGCAGTCGTTGGCCAGGCGGACAGCGTCGTCTGTGTCGCGGAAAGTCAGCACGCTCAGCACCGGCCCGAACACCTCCTGACGCGCGATCGTCATGTCCGGCGTCACGCCGTCGAAGATCGTCGGCGGATAGAAACAGTTCTGCGGGTCGTCGCTCACCGGGCCCGACAGCACGCACCGCGCTCCCTCCTGCTGCGCCTGCTCCACACACCGCCGCACATGCGCACAGTGCAGCGGCGTGGCCAGACAGCCGAGATGATTCTGCGGATCGGTCGGATCCCCCTGCCGCAGCGTCTTGACTTTGGCCACGATCCGCTGCAGCAGTTCGTCATGCTGGTCGCGCTGGACCAGCAGCCGCGAGGCCGCCACGCAGACCTGACCCAGATGGAAGAAGATCCCCGTGATCACGCCGTTGACGACGTGGTCGAGCGGCGCATCGGGAAACACGATGCTCGGCGACTTCCCGCCCAGCTCCAGCATCACCCCCTTCATGCCGATCTTGGCCGCCTCCAGCATCTCCACACCGGTCTGATGCCGCCCTGTGAACGTGATCTTATCCACCCCCGGATGACGCACCAGCGCCGCCCCGGTCTCAGCCCCCGCCCCGTGGATCACGTTCACGACGCCCGGCGGGAAGCCAACTTCATCGGTCAGCCGGGCCAGCATCAGCGCCGAGAGCGGCGCGACCTCCGACGGCTTGAGGACAACCGTGTTGCCGCACGCCAGGATCGGCGCAAGCTTGATGGCCGCGTTCGTCAGCGGGAAGTTCCACGGCACGATGGCCGCAATGACCCCCATCGGTTCGCGAAACTGCATCGTGACGTTGTCCGGCAGCGTGCCGTAGCAGCTCCCGGCAATCTTGTCGGCCAGTCCGGCATAGCTCTCGAACAGATCCGCCGCACAAGGCACGTCGAAGCCGCGCGTGTCACGGATCGGTTTGCCGATGTTGCGCGTGTCGGTCATCGCGAGCTCGTCGAGCTCAGCGCGGATGCGATCCGCCAGACGCCGCAGCAGGCGGCCGCGTTCCAGCGGATCCAGACGCGGCCACGGGCCGTCATCGAACGCCCGCCGCGCCGCACCCACCGCCCGATCCACATCCTCGGCCGCCGCCACCGCGACGTCCGCCAGCGGTGCGCCGGTCGCCGGATTCGTCACCGTCCAGGTCCGACCGCCGCTGCCGTCGGTCCAGGCTCCGTCGATATACAGCTGATTCATGTTGTCGCTCCCATCCTCGTCTGCAGTAATGAACACCGGGTGACCGCGCACTCGCCCGCCTGTGCCGGTCACGTGGACCGGTGGCGGATGATGGCGCCCTGGTCGGCGGACTCGGCGAGCCGCGCGTAGAGGGCCAGGTATCCGCTGGTGAATCGCAGCGGCGGGCGTTGCCACTGGGCCAGACGCTGCTGGATCTCGTGCTCCTCGACCTGCAGGTGCAACTGGCGCTGGGGGATGTCGATCGTGATCGTGTCGCCGTTGCGCACCGCGGCCAGCGGCCCTCCTTCGGCCGCTTCGGGCGAGATGTGGCCGACGAAGCAGCCGCGGTTGGTGCCCGAGAACCGCCCGTCGGTCACGACAGCCGTCTCCAGCGCCAGGCCACGCCCGTAGAGCAGCTTCATGGAGGTGTACATCTCCCGCATGCCGGGGCCCCCCTTGGGTCCCTCGTAGCGGATCACGACCACTTCACCGCGCTGCACCTGCCCTGCCAGGATCGCCTGGTTGGCCGCCTCCTCGCTGTCAAAGCAACGCGCGCGGCCGGTGAACACCTGCTGTCGCGGATCGATGGCGGCCGGCTTCGTGACGGCCGTCCGCGGCGCCAGGTTGCCCCGCAGCACGGCCAGGCCACCCTGCGCGCTCCACGGATCGGTCCGCGAGCGGATGATCCGCGTGTCGGGGGCTGCGGCGCCGGTCACATTCTCGGCCACGGTGCGGCCCGTGACGGTCAGCGCGTCGGCGTGCAGCAGCGGCAGGATCTCGTTCATGACGGCCGGCACGCCGCCCGCCGCATGGAAGTCGGGCACGTTGTACGACGCGGCCGGATTCATCTTGGCGACGTACGGCGTGCTGCGCGACAGCGCTTCCAGCACGTCCAGAGTCACGTCAGCACAGTCGGCCTCGTAGGCGATGGCCGGGATATGCAGCGCCAGGTTGGTCGAGCCGCCGATGGCCGTGCCCAGGCGGAAGGCGTTCTCGATCCCCCGCCGATTGATGATCTGCCGCGCGGAGATGCCGCGGTGCACCAGTTCCACGATCTGCCGGCCGGCTGCCTGGGCGCTGCGCAAACGCGCCGCATGCGTGGCGGGAATCGTCGCGGAACCCGGCAGGCACATGCCCAGCGCTTCGGCCACACAGCACATCGTGTTGGCTGTCCCCAGGAACGAACACGAACCGCAGGTGGGCGCGACGCGGTCTTCCAGGTCGCGATAGACCGCCGGGTCCAGGCTGCCGGCCTTGAGCATGCCCAGGGCCTCGGTGATCGACGTGAGATCCGAGGGGCGGCCGTCGAACTGGCACCCACCCTCCATTGGCCCGCCCACGACGACGATCGCCGGCACGTCGAGCCGGGCCGCCGCCATCAGCAGTCCCGGCACGATCTTGTCGCACGAACCGAGCAGCACCACGGCATCCAGCTGATGGGCCTGCACCATCAGCTCCACGTCGTTGGCGATCAGCTCGCGCGTGGGCAGGATGTAGTGCATGCCGACATTGCCCTGCCCCACGCCGTCGCAGGCGGCAATCAGCCCGAACTCGACCGGAGTGCCCCCCGCCTGCAGCACCCCTTGCTTCACGTAGTCTGCCACCAGCTGCAGGTTGTAATGCCCGGGCACTACGCGGTTCCAGGAGTTGGCAATCGCGATCAGCGGCCGCTCCAGGTCGTGATCGCTGTAACCCATCGATTTGAATATGGTGCGCTGAATCGACCCCTCGGGCCGCTGCAGGATGCGCTGGCTGCGCAGCCTCGCCGGTTTCTCGTCCATATCGATGCTGTCCTTTCCACACTGTCTGCCACCGCGGCACGGGCGGCGGTCATGTGCGTCAACCAGGTTTACCCGCCACCAGTCTAGCACGACCGGGGGCGATGTCGTACTGTTCCCCCGCCTGTCCGGACGCGGCCGTCAGCGCGCGGCAAACTGCTTTCGGCTCAGCCGGCTGATCAGCCACTGGGGCGTCATGCGCAGCGCCCGGGCGATCAGTTTGTACCGCACCGACGGGATACTGATCACGCGTCCGCGTTCCAGGTCGCGCAGCGACTGGTCGACCACGTAGTCGGCGCGCAGCCAGAGGAATTTCGGGATCAGCTTCCGGTCCATGCCCATCACATCATGGAACTCAGTATAGGTGAAACCCGGGCACAGCGCCTGGACACGCACCCCGGTGCCCGCCAGTTCAGCCGCCAGGCTGACGGTGAAGCTGTTGAGGAACGCCTTGGTCGAGCAGTACATTACGCTGGCGGCGCCGCAGAGATAGGCTGCTACGGAGGAGACGTTGATGACGGCCCCGCGCCCGCACGCCACCATCCCCGGCAGCGCGGCGTGGGTCAAGTGCGTCGGGGCCAGCACGTGCAGCCGGGCCATGGCACTCTGACCGGCCAACTCCGATTGGTAGTACAGCGCGTCGAGCCCGAACCCGGCGTTGTTCACGAGCAGTGCGAGCCGTGGGCAGGTGCGGATGCGGTCCGCCACCCGCGCCAGGTCCGCGTCGTTTGTCAGGTCGGCCGGCAACACCTCGGCGGCCACCCCCGCTGCGCCGACCTGGGTGGCGAGCGCTGCGAGTCGCTCCGCGCGGCGGGCCACGAGGATCAGGTCGTACCCTCTCTGCGCCAGCGCCCGCACGAACGCCTCCCCCAGTCCCGACGAGGCTCCGGTGACAAGAGCGATCGGACGTACGCTGTTCTCCGTCGATGCGTGCATGGATGCCTGGCCTGTGTGCTGCAAGGATTGCTGATCCGACCGCATGCCAACCCCCCTGGGGGGCTCCCAGCCCCAGTCTACCGACAGAGAGCTGCGGGCAGAGAGCCATTCTGGCGGAGCATGTCGAGCGCTGCAAGCCGCGGGCTGCACCCGGCCGCCCGGCCACGCTGTTGCCGCGCTGCGGCGGATGTTCTACGTGCGGCGGCGGGCTTGGCCAGGGGATGTCCTGCAGGGGCAATTCTTGCGCACCGCGGTTGCCATGCGTCAGGCGGCAGGCAGGACCAGGCGGGGCGTGAGCGGCGGGCTCCGGTCCTGCCGCCGCGGTTTGCGGCGCCGAGGGCCGGAACGGCAAGCGGTTTGCAGGGGAGTTCCCGCAGCATGCGAACGACGCTGGAGGGAGGTGAGTCATGAAGAAACCACGCACCAAGAAAGGGCCGCGGCCTGCGGCTCGCGCGCCTGAGACCGCGGCCAGTCCTGATCCGGGCCCGGCCGCGCCGGGTGCCGACAGCAGTGCGGATGCGCCGCCGGCGGCCAGCCCGGCGCGCCCGGCCGAGCCAGCGCTCAGCACGATTCCCATGCTGCTGGCGCACTTCGTCTGGTACCTGTTGGGGCCGTTGTTCCTGTTCCTGACGCTGCTGGGAATCGTACGCGCCGGGTCCGGCTGGGCTACCGTGCTGGACGTCGTGGTCGTACTGGTGGTGGGAGCGATGATCTACTGCCGCTGGCTCGAGCAGCGGTCGGGGCAGGGGATGACGACGACTGGCGAACCGTCGACGTGGGAAGACTTCCGGCGGTACTCAATCGGGCTGTCGTTGCTAGTCGCCGTGCTGTGGATCGTCGCCAACGTGCTGGGCAATCACTGGATCTAGGGGGACTGGTTCCCGGGGAGCCGGGGGTTCGGCCGGAGCGAGCGCCGGTTGGTCGACGAAGTTATAGTGCCGGAGTCCTTCGAGAATCCCGCCGGCGCAGTGGGCTTGGGCGAAATAGACGCGGTGCGCAGTGGAGCGGCGCAGCGAGGACAGTTCAGGATCGTGGTTGCCGACCACGATGCCGGCGGTCTGACCGATGAGCATGTCGCGGTCGTTGCCCGAGTCGCCGGCAGTGGCCACGCGTTCGAGCGGGATGTTCCATTTGCCGGCCAGGTAGCGGACCGCTTTTCCCTTTGACGCGCGGTGGGGCAGGATGTCGACGAAGGTCCCGTGTGAGAAGATCAGCGAGTAGGCGACCTTGGCCCGGATCAGCGCGTCGTGGATCATGCTCAGCGCCTCGTCGGCGGACTGGCTTTCGTCCAGGTCGTAACTGATCTTGAACTCCCGCTGGGTGTGGGGCTCCTCTTGGAGGTGCAGGAAAGGGAGCGGGTCGAGGGCCTCGCGAATCCGCGCCGGGCGCCATTTGGATCGCAGGTGGCTGGCCCAGCCTTTGTCCAGCATGTGCTCGTGGGTGTAGTAGATCTCCGATCCGACGGCGGCAATGATCACGTCGATCTCGCTGATGCCGTGGTCCGCCAGTGCTTCCATGACCAGTTCCAGAGCGCGACCCGACGCGACGCCAAACCCCAGGTGATGGCGGTGCGCGTGAATGATCTGTGTGAGCTCTTCCAACGCGGCGTCGTCCCCCAGCAAAGTGTTGTCAATATCGGTGATCAGCAGGCGATCGAGCGCTGCCAGCCGCCGGCCAGGGGCCGGGCGACCGGTCGGGGAACGCGTGCGCGCCGGGGTCGCCACGAGGTCCTGCAGGCACTCCAGGTACCGCGCGCAGTGTGTCTGCCAGGAATAGTGTTTGCGGACGAGGTTCACGCCGTTGGTGGAGCAGGTCATCCAGGCGTTCTGGTCGGTCAGCAGTTTCAGCATGGCCCCGGTCAGCTCGCCGCGGTCCCGCACGTCGACGATCAGGCCACTCTGGCAGTTCTCCACGATATCCTGCGGCCCGCCGTCGGCCGTGGCCACGAACGGCAGACCCGTGGCCGAGGCCTCGATGGCGGTCAGCCCGAACAGTTCGATGAACGCCGAGTTCACGAAGATCCCCCGGCTGGCTGCGGCCAGCCGGTACAGCTCCGGCACGTCGTACTCGGAACTATGGTCCTTCGGGATGGCCATTTTGCCGTAGAGGTCGTAGCGGTCCATGGCCAGCAGCATGTCGGTGAGCACCCGTTGCTCGTTGTCCGGCATCGATTCGATCTTGTCGCGGATGCCGGCAAACACCGCCAGGTTGGCGATGGCCTGCAACTCCTTGCTCTCCCCGTACGCCTCGATCAACGCGCCGATGTTCTTCCGCCGGTCGGGGCGGCACAGCGCGAGGATCAGCGGCTTGGCGGTGTTGAAGTGGAACCGGTTCAGGTCCTGCGTCATACGCACGCGCGCCTGCTTGAACCGCTCGTCAATCACCGGGCTGGGCAGATCGTAGTCGTAGTAAGGAAAGAACCGATCCAGGTCGGTGCCGGGGGGGATGACTTCACAGCGCAGGTCTTCGCGGCGCTGGTATTCCCGGTACTGACAATCGCGTTCGTGCCGCGTGCTGACGATCAGCAGATCGGCCACGGCCAGGCAATCCTGCTCGACGCTGATGCGGTGATCGATATGCAGTTCCCGGTTCGCTTCTTCGGGAGTCCAGCCTTCGCCGAGCAGGTACTCCAGCTTGGGTTTGCCGAGCGAGTGGCCGGTGAAGACGAACGGCACGTCGAAGGCGGCGGCCACTTCCTTGGCCACATAGCCGGCGTCGGCGTAGTGGCCGTGCACGACAGTGGGGAGGCGCCCTGCGCGGCGCGTGAACGAGATCATGGCATCCACGTAATCGTCCAGGAAGGGCCACAGCCGCTCCTTGCGCAGATACCGGGCGCCGCCACAGGGGAGCCGCACCAGCCGGCAGCGGGGCGCCAACTCCTCGATCTCTTCCGCATAGTCGGACGCGACCCGTTTGTCCTTGACCCGTCGCGTGAACAGGTCCACCGCCTCGACCCCCGGGCACTGGCTCAACGTCTTGGCCAGTTCCAGCACGTACCGCACCTGGCCCCCCGTATCAGCATCCCGCCCCATCTCTACGTTCTCGCCACGGATCAGGCCGTGGATGCTGATCAGCTGGATGTACATGTGCTTAACCTTCCCCCAACATGGATTGCGTACGCGGCCGGTAGACCGTGTGATAGAGCGTATGGAGATACCGATCCAGCGCTGACCGGTTCATTACGTCGACATGATTCCAGTAGGTGTAGACGTTCGCCATGCTCAGGAGCTTCTCGGCGTGCCGCGCCCAGGTGAACGACGTCTGCACGCGTTCCAGACCGCCGGCGCTGTACCGCGACCAGAGCGCCGGGTCTTCGAGCACCTGCTGCAGCGCGGCGGCGAAATGCGCGTGGTCATTGGGATCCTCGATGGTACCCGAGCGGCCTTGGACCACGATTTCGGCGGGGCCGCCGAAGCAGGTGACGACGACCGGCAGACCGCAAGCCATCGCCTCGATGACGGTCAAGCCGAACGTCTCCATCAGCGCCGGCTGGGCGAACACGCCCTGGCGATCCGCCACAACGCGGTAGATCTCACCGGTCTCGACCTTGTCCAGCCGGGCGGCGCACCAGCGAAAACACCCGTCCAACGCGTGCTCTTCCCGCAACTGGTAGATGCGCTGCACCTGGTCGATCTCCTCCTGATCGGTCGACTGGGCGGCATCCACCAGGGAGGTGACCAGCAGCAGGTTGGCCCGTGCGCGCAGCGCTGCGCTGCGGCCGAAAATGTCCACCAGGCCAGCCAGGTTCTTGATTTTATCCAGCCGCGCCATGGCGAAGATCACCGGCAATTCCGGCTGCGCCAGACGACCCACGCAGTCGGGACCCGGCTCGCCGCTCAGGAACCGCTCCGCCAGCCCGTTGCGGACCGCGGCGATCCGGCGCTCTTCGGCCGTGTGCGGGAAGAAGTACTCCTCGCTGGCACCCGGCGGCACGATGTTGTGCCGCGCCAGACGGGGGATCAGCCCCGACTCCACGCGGAACAGTCCGGGCATGGAAAACATCTCGTAGGCCTCGAGCATCCCCAGCTCGGTCGCCGTGCCACCCACTTCGCGATACGAACTGGAGAGGATGAAATCGGCCGAGTTGTAGGCGATCAGGTCAGCGGTGAACTGGAGCGAGAACCGGTAGTCCTGCTCCATGTCCGACCAGTACATGTCGCTCAACAGGTACTTGGTCTTCTCCAGCGCGTGCACACAGGCGCAGTGCGTGACCCCCAGCTCCTCGGCCAGCCGGTGCGCCACTAAGTTCCCGTCAGTATAGTGCCCGATGATCAGATCTGGCTTGCCCAGCAGTTCGCCGGTCACCAACTGCAGCGATTCCTCGGCAAACTGCTCCAGGTAGGGCCAGAGCTGGAACCGCGAGATCCAGTGGGGCACGATCTCGCCGCGCACATCGCGGAAAGGGACCCGCAGGATCCAGCTGTCCTGGGTGCCGAAGATCTTCTCCCGCGTCATGTTGCAGGTGGTTCCGTCGGCCTGCGGGATCAGCCGCGTCAGCACGACGACCTTCGGGGCGACGGCGATGCCGCTGGCCGCCAGCTGCGCACTCATCTGGCGCTCCAGCGCCCGCGCCTGGTCCAGCACGTAGGTGACCTGTCCCCCCGTGTCCGGCTTGCCCAGGACGCCGTCCTGCGCGAACCAGCCGTGCGGTGACACCATCACGATCTTGTAGGTCAAGGGGAGCCGCGCCAGCAATCGCTCGAAGCGCGCCGGGTCGGACGATTCGAGCACCTGGGAGAGCAACCGCAGGTTGCCGCTCACGTCCCCCGCCGTGCACCCCCAGCCCGCCTCGAATCCGTGAGCCTGCAGCTCGTGCGCGAACTGCGTGTAGGGCGTGTCGGGCGGGTAGTCCTCCAGCAGCAGGCGGGCCGCCTCCAGCCCCCGCGTCAGTCCGCGCGGCGACGTCAGGTGCGCGTTGACCAGGATGCTCGCACCGTCCAGCTTGCGGTGCCGGAGAAACTCCAACAGCGACCCGCGGAACTCCTCGGGGTTCTGATAGAGCTGGGCCGCCAGGTACCGGTTCAGAAACGAGATCCCCTCGCCCATCTCCTTCGGCTCGCGGATCATCGGATAGTCGCGGAAGAACGGCGCAAAGTCGATCACCAGCCCGCTCTTGGATGCTTCCTCGTGCCCCTGCAGGTACGCATCCTTAATCTCCAGGTACTCCCCGCGGTCGATCTCCTCCAACTCCTCCACCGCCGGGTGCACCCGCATGATCTGCTTCTGGCCGATCCCCGGACGCAATACGGCGTAGGTCGTGTCGGCGTCGATGAGCACTTCGCTGCAGCCCCGAAAGAGCCGCCCCAACGCACGGCCCACACGCTCGTCCGATACCGGCTCCGTCTCGAGAAACTCCGCCAGATGCTTCTGCACCTGATCGGCCAACAGGAACCGCGCGCCCGATGCCTTGAGCGCCGTACAGAATCGCTTGACCGTCTGCACGTGCACGGGGATCAGTCCCGCCACCACCCGCGGCGTCTGCAACCGTGACCGGCGATCATCCCTGCTCGACGCGATGCTCGGAATACTCAAACCCGTCGACTCCTGCGGCGCTGGCCGCGTTAAAGTGCCTGTCGCGTCACGAGCGGGCTGCTGCCTCGCCCAGTTCCGGCGCGGCTATCCGCATCGTCTCCATCATCTCGGCGACCCGCTGCAATGTCGCCAGGATCTGCGTCCGCTCCCATTCCGCCAGTTGACCCAGCCGCTCACGCAGTGGCTCCTCTACCGGCGGCGGTGCCGTGACCAACAACTGCGCTCCGGCCGCCGTCAGACACAGATTCACCTGCCGGCGATCGGACTCGCCCCGCGAACGCCCGATCCAACCCCGCCGCTCCAGCCGATCCAGAATCCCACTGACAGTCGAATGCCCCAGCTGCACCTCCCGCGCTATCGCGCCGGCTGTCACCGGCTGCAACCGGGCAATCGCCAGCAAAGCAGTCAGCTGCGGACCCGTCAGCCCGAACCGAAGCAACAGCGTGCGCGACCGCGAGTCCATCGCATGCGATATGCGTCTCAACGCCACCAGAATCTGCTGTTCCAGCGTCACAAATGTGCCCATTTCATTGCCTTGATAGTCACCGGATCCGCCTTGACAAGTTTCGTATACGAAATATGCCCCGTCAAGGTTCTGCCGGGTCTTTTATGGTCGAAATGGGGGTATTTCCAGTATTTTGGCACCCTCCGGCCACCGGACTGTTGCTTTTCCGGGGGGCACAGGGCGTATCAGGCCACCTATGCATTATGTATACATTACGTAAACGAAATGCTTCTGCGGTCGTTTTTTTGCGTCTCAGCCGCGTGGCCGCGGCGTCGCCGGCACTACAATGCGCCGTCGCGGGCGGTTATTCTCTCCTCTCTCCTCTCTATTCTCTATTCTCTATCCTCTCCGTCGCCACACGGACACACGCTCATGTTTCGGATTCGCTCGATATTTGGTGACCATCTGCCGCGCAATCAGTCGGCCATTGCGCAGGTGCAGGCGATTCTGCGCGTGCAGTTTCCGCAGCTGCGCGAGGGGATCGTGCTGGAGATCCCGGAGCGTCTGCGGAACCCGTTCAAGTACCGGTTTCGCTCGGCGCTGTTCGTGGCGGAGGGTGCGCGGGCCCAGGTCAAAGGATTTGCGTTGGTGGCGTACGATCCGGAGTTGAACTTCTGTTATCTGGACTATCTGGCGACGGCCCAGCACATGCTGGATCGGGGGATTGGCGGTGCGCTGTACGAGCGGATCCGGCAGGAGGCGCGGCTGTTGCGGGCGGTGGGTCTGTTCTTTGAGTGTCTGCCGGACGATCCCGCGTTGTGCAGCGACCCGGTGGTGCTCAAGCAGAACGCTGCGCGGCTGCGTTTCTACGAGCGGTATGGTGCGCGGCCGATCGTGAACACGGTTTACGAGACGCCGCTCACGCCGCAGGGTCAGAACCCGCCGTATCTGGTCTTTGACGATCTGGGGCGGAAGGTGACGCCGACGCGCAGTCGAGCGCGGGCGATCGTGCGCGCGATCCTGGAGCGTGAGTATGGCCGGGTGTGCAGTCGGGAGTACATTGACAAGGTGGTGGCTTCGTTCCAGGACCCGGTGATTCAGTTGCGCGAGCCGCGTTATCGCAGCCGGGAACTATCTGCGTCGCCGGCGGTGCACGTTCCCGAGGACCTCCGCATTGCGCTGGTGGTCAACGATCGGCATGGCATCCACGAGGTGCGGGAACGCGGCTACGTGGAGGCGCCGGTGCGGATCACCACGATTCTGCGGGAGATCAGCGGAACCGAGTGGTTCACCCAGGTGCCGGCCCGGTCCTATCCGGTCCAGCACTCGCAGGCGGTACACGACGCGAGCTTCCTCAAGTATCTCAAGCGGGTGTGCGAGGGGGTGCCGGACGGGAAGTCGGTCTATCCGTATGTGTTTCCGATCCGCAACGCTGCGCGCCCGCCGAAAGACCTGGCGATCCGGGCCGGCTACTACTGCATCGACACCTTTACGCCGCTCAACCGCCGTGCGCACGCGGCGGCCGAGCGGGCGGTGGATTGTGCGTTGACCGGGGCCGACGCGATTCTGGGTGGCCGGTCGCTCGCCTACGCCCTGGTGCGTCCGCCCGGCCATCACGCGGAACGGAGTTGTTTTGGCGGTTTCTGCTACCTGAATTCCACGGCCATCGCCGCGCACTATTTGAGCGGCTTCGGCAAGGTGGCGATCCTGGATGTGGATTACCATCACGGCAACGGCCAGCAGGAGATCTTCTACGAGCGGGCCGACGTGCTGACGATCTCGATCCACGGGCATCCGCGGCTGGCGTATCCCTATTTCAGCGGCTTCCAGGACGAGCGGGGGCGCGGCCCCGGGCTCGGCTTCAACCGGAATCTTCCTCTGCCGGAGAAGGTCGATGGCGCCCGCTACGCGCAGACGCTGCAGAAGGCGGTCCGGCTGATCGTCTCGTTTCGGCCGACGTTCCTGGTGATTGCCCTGGGGCTCGACACGGCCAAAGGCGATCCCACCGGCACGTGGAGCCTGCGCGCGGCCGACTTCGAGGCCAACGGCGCGATCCTGGGCGCGTTGCGGCTGCCCACGCTGGTGGTCCAGGAAGGGGGCTACAACACGCGCAACCTGGGCCTCAACGCCCGCCGGTTTTTCTGGGGCTTGTGGTCGGCGCGGCATGCCGGTCGCGCGGCCGACCGGACTCCGCCGAAGTCCGCGACACCAGCAGCTTCTCGAGAACCTCCACCGCGATGAACACGCCGGCCGTGATGGCCACCACCCCCGCCAGTTCCCCGGCCGACAGCGCCCGGGTGCGGAACAGGGTCTGCAGCGGCGGCGCGTAGACCACCGCCAGCTGCAGCCCGACCGTCACGAGCAGCGCCAGCGACAGGGACGGGTTGGCCGACAGCTTGAGGCGGAACAGGGGGTTCGATTCGGAGCGGACACACAGCGCCAGAGCCAGCTGGGCGAACACCAGGGAGGTGAACAGGAACGTCTGCCAGTTCTCCGGGTGCTGGACGAACGACGTCCAGTCCGCGTCGCCGGTCAGGTAGAGGCCGAACACGCCCAGCATGGACGCCAGGCTGAGGATGACGCCAGCGATCAGGATGAAGGGCCCGGTACCACGCCCGAAGATGCTCTCCTGGGACGAGTGGGGCGGCCGGCGCATGACGTCCGCTTCGGCCGGCTCGACCCCCAGGGCCAGCGCGGGCAGGCCGTCGGTCACCAGGTTCATCCACAGGATCTGCAGGGGGAGCAGCGGCAGCGGGAGGCCGCAGAGCGGACCGAGGAACATCACCAGCACCTCGCTGGCGTTGCAGCTCAACAGGTACTTGATGAACTTGCGCACGTTGTCGTAGATCACGCGGCCCTCCTCCACCGCGGCCACAATCGTCGCGAAGTTGTCGTCGACCAGGATCATGTCCGACGCCTCCTTGGCGACGTCGGTCCCTGTGATCCCCATCGCCACCCCGATGTCTCCCTTCTTGAGTGCCGGCGCGTCATTGACTCCGTCACCCGTCATCGACACGATGTGCCCGCGCGACTGGAAGGCGGCGATCAACTGCAGCTTGTGCTCGGGGGCCACCCGCGCAAAGACCGACACGTCCTGGACGACGGCCTGCAGTTCTTCGGCCGACATCCGATCCAACTCCTGCCCGGTCAGGAACCGCGCGTCGTCGTCGCCGATCCCGACCTGGCTGGCGATGTGCCGCGCGGTGAGCGGGTGATCGCCGGTGATCATCACCGGCCGGATGCCTGCTGCGCGGCAGGCCTGCACGGCGTCTTTCACTTCCCCCCGGGGCGGATCGATCATGCCGAACATGCCCAGGAAGATCAGGTCCTGCTCCACCTCCGCCAGCTGGTCGTTGGCCGGCCGCGCGTCGAGCGGGCGCGCGGCGACGGCCAGCACGCGCATGCCCTGCGCGGCCAGGTCGTCGTGGGCCGTGCCGATCCGCTGCCGCCAGGTGTCGTCGAGCGGTTCGCAGTGACCTTTCACCCAAGTCTCGCGGCTGGCTTCCAGCACGCTGTGCAAGGCCCCCTTGGTGAAGGCCACGCAGGCCGGGGCCGCCACGCCGCCGGGCGTCTGGGCCAGCAGTTCCTGCAGGCTTGCCGGCAGGGCGTCGCGCGCCGGCGGCAGGCGGTGGACCGTCGTCATGCACTTGCGCTCCGAGTCGAACGGCACTTCGCCTACCCGCGGCAACGCTTGCTCGAGCGTCTCCTTGAGCGTGCCGAAGCGCGCGGCGGCCAGCACCAGGGCGTTCTCCGTCGGATCGCCGATGGCCCGGAAGGCCGCCGTCCCATCCGACTCCTTGCGCAGCACCGCGTCGTTGCACAGCGACCCGGCGATCATCAGCAGTTCGAGCGTCGGCTGTACGTCTTCCGCCACGGCGGCCCCGTGATCCACGATCAGTTCCCCGGGGGTGGCGCCGGTCCGCGGACTGACCTGCAGCTGGTGATTGGCCACGTCGATGACCGTCACGGTCATGCGGTTCTCGGTCAGCGTACCCGTCTTGTCGGTGCAGATCACGCTGACCGAACCCAGCGTTTCGACGGCGGGCAGCTTGCGGATCAGCGCGTGCCGCTTGAGCATGCGTTGCGCGCCGAGCGACAGGGCGATCGTCACGATGGCCGTCATCGCTTCCGGCACGGCGGCGACCGCCAGACTGACAGCCGTCATGAAGAGCTCCGTGAACTCGGTGCCTTGCAGCCAGCCGATGACGGCGATCAAAGCCACGATGGCCAGGGCGGCCACGGCCAGTACGCGCCCCAGCTGTTCCAGCCGCCGCTGCAGCGGTGTCGCCTCCGTACCGACCGATTGAATCATGTCGGCGATCTGTCCCAGCTGGGTCTGCATCCCCGTGGCCGTCACCACGATCTCGCCGTGCCCGTACGTGACGGTGGTGCCCAGGTAGCTCATGTTCCGCCGGTCGGCCAGCGGCTTGTCCGACTCGAAGACCACGTCCGCCTGCTTCTCCACCGCGACCGATTCCCCGGTCAGCGCCGATTCCTGGATCCGCAGGTTGACCCCCTGGATGATCCGCCCGTCGGCGGGGACGAGATTGCCGGTCTCCAGCAGCACGATGTCGCCGGGGACCAGATCCCGGGCGGACAGTTCGTGCACGTCGCCGCTGCGCCGCACGCGGACACGCGGCACCGACATCCGTTTCAACGCCGCCATGGACCGCTCGGCTTTCGACTCCTGGTAGAATCCGAGCGCGGC
>DAISIS010000027.1:0-20720 GCA_036821925.1 Pirellulaceae bacterium | reverse complement strand
CGCCGCGACGCGGTACACGCCCGGCGCGCCTTCCGGCAGATCGAATCGCAGTCCGATGATCGGCGTGCCGGTCGGCCAGAACGGTCGTGCCACCACACTCTGCAACTCCGGCGACGGTTCGACCGGCGCGTGTCGGCTCTGCCGTTGCGACAGGCCGCCATATGGGCCCGCCGTGTCCGTGCGCCAGAACCACTGGATGTCCCCCGCCCGGGACGCCGCCATCCGGACCTCGCGCCGGTCGCCTTTTTGCGGCGAGAATTCCAGCGCCGGGCTCATCAGCTGCAGATCCCGGCCGTCGGACTCGATCAGCAGTCCGTCCTGGTCGTGCCGCACGTGCGTCGCCGAGTTGGCGACCCACCCCTGCATGTCGCGTGTGAAGTCCCACGCGCAGACCACCTCCACCTCTTCGCCGGCGGCGGGACACGCCGCCAGCACAGCACTGATCGCCCACACCCGGATCATGTGCACACTCCTTCCCAGCTCTGCAGCCTCGAATCCTCCCTGGTTCCTGCGAATCTCCCCGTGGTTCCGCGGCTGCTATAATGACACCGAGCAACCCAGTCCCCATTCTACACGCAGATGGACGTCTCATGCGAATCGGCTGGATGAAGTCGCGCAGTCTCGAGAAGCGGGCGTGGCGGCTGTTTGCCACCCGCTTCCTGCGGCACGCACAGTCGCCAGAGTGCCGGCAGCAGATCGAGAGCCAACTGGTCGATAAGCTGGAACAGCTCGGTCCGGCCGCGGCGCACGGCGGCAGACTGCAGCGTGTCGTGAACCAGGCGGCCGAGCTGTGGGGGCGGCGCGGCGAGCTCCGCAAGAGCGATGTCCTGTGGGTGGCCGCGGCGCTCCTCTACTTCATCAGCCCGCTCGACGCGGTACCCGACCTGGTGCCGGGGGTCGGCTACGTCGACGATGTGCTGATCGTGTCCGCCGTCGTGGGAGCCGTGCTGCGAGGGGTGTCAGCGGTGGGTTCGCGCGGCAAGCAGCGGCTGGAAGAGTGGATCGACCAGCGGACCGACAGTGTGATGAACAGGATCGACGAATCGGCCACGCGCGGTATCCACCAGACGGTCGTGGCCGTCGTCATCAGTCTCTGGGGCACGACGACCGCGGCAGCCGTCTCGCTGGCCGTGGCCGCCGTGCTGGGCGGCTACAGCGCGCAGTGGCTGACCTACGTCATCCTGTCGGCCGCCATCGTCCTGGCGTGCAACGCGGCCACGGGCGTGTACTACTGGCGTGCCTACCGCCAGCTCGACGGTGCCTGGCAGCAACGGTTGCGCGAGCTGGTCGTGGCCAAACTGACCGTGTGGCACCTCGTGGCGATCGGACTGCCGATCGTGGTCTTGATCGGCCTGGGGATCTGCCGCGCCGTGAGTCTGATGTAGACCCGGTGCACTGCCGTGTGCTCGGCAGTGCACCGGTGGAGGTTCGCGGGCCTGTTACAGCGTCCAGCCGGCACGGTACTCCTGGTGCAGATACTGGTTGGCTTCCGGCATGTTCGTGATCTGGAACGCGTCCGGATCCCAGTACAGCTTGGTGCTGATGAGTTTCTCCTTCAGCGCGGGGCGCAGGGCGATGTTGCCCAACAGGACGACCTGGGCCAGCAGACCGGCGTGATCGGGGAAATTCGAGCCGGCCGGTTTGCCCCCTTTGCAGGCCTGGATCCACTCGACGTAATGGCCGGGCGAGCGTTCCAGCTTCTGTGGCGGCGTGCCATACTCTTTCTGGCGCGATTCAGGGAGCAGGCGGCCGTTGTAGATCTTGCCGCTCTCGCCGACGTACAGCGCGCCGTTGGTGTCCCACGCCCGGCCCTCCTCCAGTTCCGGGGGGCGGGCCGGCTTCATGCCGCCGTCGTACCAGTGCAGCATGACGGGGGCCAGATCCCCGCGTGCCGGGAATTCGTACGTGACGCGCGACGCCACCGGATACGTCTCGTCGTTCACCAGCGAGCAGCAGGCTTCCACACTCGTCGGGTGCCCGAGCTTGAGCGCGCGGAAGACGGGATCCAGGCTGTGGCAGCCGATGTCACCCAGCGCGCCGGTGCCGAAGTCCCACCAGCCACGCCACGTGAACGGCAGGTACGCGGGATGGTAGGGACGTTCCGGAGACGGGCCGAGCCACACGTCCCAGGCGAGCGTGTCGGGGACGGGCGGCGTGTCGGCGGGCCGGTCCACCCCCTGCGGCCAGTACACGTTGTTGATTCCGTTGAGCGGGCGATCGGTCCAGACATGGACCTCGCGCACCTGCCCGATCGCTCCGTCCCAGATCGTCTCGCAGAGCTGCCGCACCTGTTCGCTGGCCTGCCCCTGGTTGCCCATCTGCGTGGCGACTTTGCACTCGCGCGCGGCATCCGCCACCGCGCGTGCCTCGTACACCGTGTGCGTGAGCGGTTTCTCACAATAGACGTGCTTGCCGCGTTTGATGGCCGCTATGGAGGCGACAGCATGGCAATGGTCCGGCGTCGCCACGACGACGGCGTCAATATTCGCCTCCTCCTTGTCCAGCATCTCCCGGAAGTCTTTGTACTTCCTGGCGTCGGGGTAGCGTCCGAAGGTGCCGGCGGCGTGGGCCCAGTCCACGTCGCACAGCGCCACGATGTTCTCGCTCTCCATGGCGTGCAGATCGCCCGCCCCCTGCCCACCCACGCCGATCCCCGCGATGTTCAGCTTCTCGCTCGGCGGCGTCTGGCCGGGACCGCCCAACACGTGGCGTGGCACCACCGTGAACGCGGCCACTCCCGCCGCGGCGCCCAGAAATCCACGTCGTGACAGCTTGTTCTTCTGCATCATACTGCTCCTCATTAACACTGGGTGCGTTTGTGACAGCGGGCCAACCGGCCGCCCCCTGTCCCCAGGCTGCCAGGTCATTGACCGCGAACCAGTTCATTCCACTCGAATCAGAAACAATTACACGTTCCAGGGGTCGCGCGCCGGCCGCGACTTCAGACTGTTCGCCTCGGCATCGTTGACGAACGTCTCCGTTTCGGGATCCAGCGTGAGCTTGCGCTGCAGGATCCACGACAGCGCGGCCGCGTGACAGGCGATGTGCGTGTGCCGCATCACGGTCGAATTGCAGACCGGCAGCTGGCGGCTCTTCACGCAGTCGAAGAAGTTGCGGGCATGCGCCGTCACGTCGAGCCCCACGACACGCTTCGCGGACTCGGGGATCGAACGGGCGAGCGAATCGGGTTTAACCAGCATCTCGCCGCTGTCCCCGGTTTCGACGGAGCCCTCGTCGCCGACAAACCGCACGGGACACGTGCCCAGCCGCGTCACGTAATGGGGATCGCGATTGCCGAACGGCTCCTTCAGGAAGTCGAACACCACCTGGACGCCGTTGGCGTAGCGGCAGGTGATGGTGGCCTCCCCCAACTCGTATTCGATCGGCAGCGTGCTGTCGGCCTGGTTCGCCCACTGGCACAGGTCCAGCGTGTGCGCGCCCCAGTCCAGCAGCTGGGCACCGGAGTCGAAGTCCCAGTAGCCGCGCCAGTCACCGGCCACATATTTTGCGTTGTACTGCCGCCAGGGCGCTTCCCCCAGCCACAGGTTCCAGTCGCAGACGTCGGGAGCGGGTGTCGGTTCTCCGGGCAGCCACTGCGTCCGGATCTGCGGCGTGTAGATGCTGGCATACAGCGTATGGAGTTTCCCCAGCTTGCCGCTCTGAGCCAGCTCGACAGCCAGCTGGAAGTTGGGCACACTGCGGCGCTGCGTGCCGGCCTGGAACACCCGCTTCGTCCGCTTGATGGTCTCATCCAGCCGCTGGCAGAGGTCGATGGTCAGCCCGCACGGCTTCTCGCTGTACACGTCCTTACCCGCCTCCGCCGCCAGCATGGAAGCAGGTGCGTGCCAACGGTCGCCCGTCGCGATCAACACGGCGTCGATGTCCGGGCGGGCGAGCAGTTCACGGAAGTCGCGGTAGAGCGCGCAGTCCTCGTTGCCATAGTGCTGGTCAACCAGCTGCTTGCCCGCGTCGCGCCGGCTGGCCTGCACGTCCGCAATGGCTATGCACCGCACATCGGTCAGACCGAGAATGGACTTCAGGTCGTACGTACAGCGCGGGCCGATGCCAATCACACCCAGCGCGACCGTGTCGCTCGGCGCAGCGCCACCATCCCTTCCCAACACGTGTGCGGGAATGATCGACGGCATCGTGAAGAGGGCACTGGCCAGCGCCGACTGGCGCAAGAACCCTCGGCGTGTCTGCGGGGTATTCATCGTGATCACCTGTCTCTGATAGTTTGCTGCTGCCGAGTTACGCCTGCGGGGAACAGGCGCGAATGGCAACGTTGATTATCGGCGACCCGGCCGGCGATTGCCAGACAGGTACGGCCACAGGCCGGTCCGTTTCAGCCGGACGCGGCGCCGCGCGGGTCATGGAGTGACGGGCGGCAAGGAGACCGGCTGCCCCGTGATGAGCTGAACGGCCTGCAGCGGCACGTACACTTTCTTGGTTTCCGGAATGTAGACGACCAGACCTTCCAGCTCGATCGAGTGCCCCGCGAGAACCAGCAGGTTCTTGTTGACCGGCAAGGCCGCCGTCTGATCGGCCCGCGTCACATGCACGACGAGGTTGCCCGCGCCATCGCTGTCCACGCGCACCTGGCCATCGCTGATCGCCTCCTGCAGATCGACGAAGAGACGCGTGTTGAGCCGATCCAGGTCCAATCCCAGCGCCCGGGCCGTGACGGTACCGATCTCCGGTCCTTCCAGCAGTCCGGCCGGCCGGCCGGGTCCGAACGCGAACAGGGGCACGTCCCCGCCGGTGTGTCCGTGGCTGGTGAAGCCAAGGCTGGTGAACTTGGGGCAGATCGTGACGCCGAAAGCGTTGTGCGGGTTATCGGGATCCTGGCCGGCCACGCGCAGCAGTTGCTGAGCGTCGTCGAGCGACAGCGACACGCCCCAGCATTCCTGCACGATCGCCTGCACGTCCTGCGGCGGGATCTCCGCGGCTTTGACTTTCGCGGGATCGCGTGGCGCGCAGAGCCTGCGCCACATCTCGGGTGCCGAGGCTTTCATCTTCTTAAGTGGCCCGACCAGCTTCTCGATCCCCATCTGCGAATAGTTGCTGTTCGTCGACTGATTGCCGATCGACATGCCGCCCGTGTTATGATCGGAGAGGGCGAGCACGAGCGTGTGACCATCGCGCTGCGCGAATTCCAGGGCCACCCGGACCGCGTCGTCGAACATCACCAGGTCGCTCAGCAGATGCGCCGGGTCGTTGGCGTGCGCCGCCCAGTCAATCTGACTCCCTTCGACCATGAGAAAAAAGCCGTCGGGATCCGCCGACAACAGCTCCAGCGCCTTGCGCGTCATGTCGGCCAGGGTCGGTTCCTGGGGCCGAGTCTGCGGCCGGTCGACTTCGGCCGCCAGGGGCCCCACGGCAAACACGCCGAAAACCCG
This sequence comes from Pirellulaceae bacterium, assembly GCA_036821925.1. Lineage (GTDB taxonomy): Bacteria > Planctomycetota > Planctomycetia > Pirellulales > Pirellulaceae > JAAYDI01. The sequence continues at coordinate 15,321 of DAISIS010000027.1, read as the reverse complement.
GCCTTCCGAAACGGCCGCCAGCGCCTCGCGATCTTCCACGACGGCATAGCCCCGCGTCGTCAGCACGGAGACGAGGTCCTCGGCATCAGTCCGCCGACCGGATTCCGACTGCGAACCCGACTCGGCCTGACCGGCGGGGAGCAGAAAGTCCTTGCCGCCGCCGAGCACGACGTCGACGTGCTGGTACACGATCTGCTCCATGATGTCTTCCTGCCGGTCGCGCAGCGCCACGTGCGCCGTGTATGCGGCGGGGGTGGCGTGACAGAGACGCGCGGTCGCCACGATCCCCGTGGCCTTACCCAGCAGGCGTGCGCCTTCCAGCACGGTGGCCAACGGACGATACTGCAGCGCCGCGGGGGGTTCCAGCGCGGGCCGCAACGTGCCCGGCTTGGGCCCCACACTGATGAAGTTGTCGCTCGTGCGACAGCCGGTGGCGTACGCGGATGCCGCGGGCGCGGAATCAGGCACCACGGAATCGGCGATGTAAGTCTGCACTCCCCCCACCAGGATCGCGTCCAGCGCCAGGGGCGCCCCCTTGTACCAGCGGGCCAGCGTGTACTGCTCGCCCGCACAGCCGTCCGCGATCAGCACGATCACATTCTTGACCGGCTGGACGTCTTCAGCGTGCGCAGCGAGCGTCCACAACACCACTCCCGTCATGAGACAACGCGGCAGTACAGTTCGCATCAAGTCGGCCATCGCGGCTATTCCTGAGGTGCAGGCAGTCAGATGTTTGCAGGAGGCGTCAACCAAACACTACGTCATGTTGTCATGTCCGCCTGCACAAGCTCGATCCCTGCGCCGGCCCCCAGATTGCGGGAATACTGCTTGTCTTGCGGATTGTTCCAGTGTTCGTGAACGCCCAGGCTCCACAGGCGCTGCTCGGGACGCGCGTGATTCGGATCGTAGAACGTCCCCGATGGCGGGTCGTCCGCCAGGGCCGCTTCGTGCAGGTAATCGTTGGCGCCCGGGTGATGCGGGTAGTCATCGTACTCGGCCCGGAGGAAATCCAGGGCTACAGAATCGATGGCCACCGGATCCTGAGAGGCCAGCAAGCTGGCAGTCCAGTTGCCGGCGAACGGAGCGGACTTCCATCGGCGGGGCTCGATGTCGAGCGAGTGGATTCCCGAATACAGTCCGTCGATCAAGTACAACACCGTCTTGCCGCCCAGGTGCGCGTGCCCCGTCAGATCGACCTGCTCGCGATAGATCCCCGTCTCTTTGGAGAACGAGTGCGGGTGCATGTCGTAATAGCCCTTCTGTGCCGGCCAGCGGACGAGCGAGCCGAAATGATTCTTGCCGCAGAGCGTGACGCCACTGCCGGCGTGCCCCTTGAGATTGGCGAAGTTGACCAGGTAGCTGGCCTCCGCGAAGCAGGTCGGCACATAATCGGGGGCGACATCCTCCGGCCGACAGCTCCAGTACAACGGCTCCGTCGAGGCCTGGACCTGGGTGCGTCCGAACTTGCCTGCGAAATCCACGTACTGCACGTTCGGAAACTCCCCGTGCAGGATGTCGTAGTACTCGGCGACCAGGTACGCCAACGTATCACACACGGTCACGTCCGACTCGGCCACCCCTACAACGCCGACGAGCTGCCGCAGAAGTGCCACGATCATCTGCGGCGCCGTGTTCATGTAGTCCTGGCGCTTTACCAGCCTGTACGTGTCAGGATCGACCCCTCCTTCATGCCAGATCATTCCCACCCAGTTCGGTTTGATGACGATCTTCTCACCGGGCTGGTAGGCCGCCGCCTGTTTTCCCTGCAGGCGATTGAAGTGTTGGAACAACTTCTCCCACGCGCCGCCCACCGTCTGTTGGCCCGTCAGATCGCACACGGCCCGCGCCAGCATGCCGTCGACCCGTTCCTGGCTGGTGTGGTCGTCCTGATACCAGTGTCCGTGGGACGGTCCCTGCCAATCGGTCACGTGCGGATCGTGGACCCAGACGACGCGTCCCGGATGAATGCCCTTGCCCTGCCCCAGGGGTTGGAGCGGCGCGCATTGGGCAGCCGCCGGTCTGCCAGACCAGATGCTGCCGAGCGTGGCCATACCGCCCGCCAACGCTGTCCGTTCGATAAACCGTCGCCGTGTGATTTCGCCTGCCATCGGAAACCTCCAGGAAATAACTGCTCGCGAGCCCCGACCGCCCCAAAAGATGGGCACCATGGCAGCCGGGCCTGCCTTCCTTTCTAAGCTGCCGAGCCAGCCGGCACAAGCGAGATGCGGCTACAATGGTCGGCACAGGCACAGGTATGAGCAACAGGAGTCGAGCGATGAACCAACTCTCGAGCATTCCGGCCGCGATGGTACTGGCTGTCGCGGCGACGGCGTGCGTTGCGGCAGCTGATGTCACCGTCCACAGCACCAGCGAGCTGCGGTCGGCCATCGCCGGGGCCGGGCCCGGCACAACGATCCGGATCGCCGCAGGCGAGTATGCCGGCGGCATGCACTTCCAAGGCGTCTCGGGTAGCGCCGAGGCACGGATCGTGATCAGAGGGGCTGATCCCGAGCATCCTCCGGTGTTCAAAGGATCGGCGCAGGCCCTGCACCTGGCCGACTGCAACTACATCACGCTGGCCGACTTCATTGTGGACGGGTGCACCGCGAACGGGCTCAACTGCGACGATGGCGGCAGTTTCGCAACGCCGATGCACCACCTGGTGGTCGAGAACGTCACAATCACGCACGTCGGCCCGCGCGGGAACCGTGACGGGCTCAAGATGAGCGGCGTGGACCAGTTCATCATCCGCTCCTGCCGCTTCATCGGCTGGGGTGGCAGCGGCATCGACATGGTGGGATGCCATCACGGCGTTGTGGAGGACTGCTACTTCCACGGCCTGGAGGGGTATGACAACTCGGAGTCCATCCAGATGAAGGGGGGTTGCGCCGACAATCTCGTGCAGGGCTGCTTCTTCGATCGTGCCGGCAGCCGCGGCTTGAATCTGGGCGGCTCCACGGGCCTGCCGTACTTCCGGCCGAGCGTCGGTGACTACGAGGCGACACGGCTGCTGGTGGCCGGCAATCGGTTCTTCGGCTGCCAGGCGCCCGTGGCCTGGCCGACCGCCAGCCAGACCCGCGTGGTGCAGAACACCATCGTGCTGCCAGACAAGTGGATCGGCCGCATCCTGCAGGAGACGGAGGATCCGCAGTTCCAGCCCTCCCACGACGGTGTGTTCGAGAAGAACATGGTCGTCTTTGACCGCCGCGTGGGCCGGCCGGAGTTCATCAACGTCGGGCCTGGTACCGCCCCCGAGACCTGGAAGTTCATCGACAACGCCTGGTTCGACACCGAGACGGACCGCAGGCCCCAGCTGCCGGGCACCGAAACTGGCAGCGTCTATCAGGTCGACCCTCAGCTCGCGGACCTGGGCCAGCCGACCATGCGGATCACCAACAGCGACCCACGGTTGCAGCACGTCGGTGCGCGCGCCTGGCGCAAGCTGAATGCAGAGGCGTGGCTCGGCGGCACAACGCGCGTGGCCGCCCAGTCGAGTGCGCCTTAGCCGCCGCATCACTGGATGTCGCGCAGTTCCCGCTGCTCCTGCATGGCCAGCTGGTTCACCAACCAGGGAGTGCGGTAGCCGGCCAGCACCGCCAGCAGCCCGAGGAGCATGATCACCAGGCCCACCAGGTGGACACTCTGCGAAAACGCGCTGGGCGACTTGCCACCTGCCGCGATGAGGTGGTTGCCCAGGACCGTCACCGGCAGCCCGCCGCCACAGATGCACCACCCGCAACGCACAAGCCGCCGGGAGATGCGTGCCACCGTGTCAGAGTTGCCCGGTGCTGGCTCATTCACTGCGCTGTGCTCCACTCTCCGCTCTGGGATGCCCGGGGCTCTCGGAGGATGCGGTCCAGGCCTGCGGACATGGTATTCCGCCAGGGAACCGGAAGGAAGCCGCCGCAGACAGGCTCGGGCCAACCGCTATCTTCACGGCGGCAGTCGGAATGGTGCATAATCATCGAGTCCGCTGGGCGGTTCAGCGGGGGGGCGCGATCTGACATCGAGTGGGAAGGGAGCCGAGCATGAATCTCCAGATATCGACCTGGGTAGCGGGACTGCTGGCGTGCGGGATGGGCGTCGCGCTGCTGGGCAGCGTGAAGATCGCCCTGGCACAGCGTCTGCAGATGGACGAAGCGCGTGTCGGCGGCTTGGTGTCGATGTTCGGCTTCACGATGATTCCTGTGATGCTGGCCATGGGCTTCTTGACCGACCTGCTGGACAAACAGATCGTGGTCATTGGTGGTTCGCTGCTCGTGGTGGCCAGCCTGCTGATCCTGGCGCGGGCGACCAGGTACTGGTCCGCCTTAGTCGCCGTCCTGCTGCTCAGCGCCGGCTGGTCGGCGATGGTGAACGTGCTGAACGTGCTGATGCAATCCGCGTTTGGCGGGACGCAGACGTATGCCATGAACCTGGGCAACTTCTTCTTCGGAGCGGGTGCGTTCCTGACGCCGCTGGTGATCGCCTACCTGCTGCGCCGCAGTGGTTTTACACCGGCCCTGTTCGTGCTGGCCGTCTTGGCGCTCGCGCCGGGTGTGCTGGCCATGGGGGTGGACTTCCGGGCGCTGTTGCCGCCAGCCGTAGCGGGCGCGGATCCCGGGATCGGCGCGCTGTTGACTGACCGGGTCATGTGGCTGACCGCGTTGGCGCTGCTGTTCTACGCTCCGATGGAGGCGACGATGGCGGCCTGGGCGACGACGTACCTGGGCGAACGCGGGATGGCCGAAGGGCGCGCGGCCACGGTGCTGTCTGGATTCTGGCTGGCGTTCACCTGTTCGCGTCTGGCGACAGCCCTGCTGGTCGCGCGGTTCGCCTTGCCGGCCGGCGGCGACACGCTGCTGATCATTGCCCTGTCGATCTTGTGCGTGCTGGTGTGGGCCGGCGCGGTGTTCAATCGCAGCCGGGCCGCGGCGGCGGCGATGGTCGTGCTGGCCGGCCTGGTGTTCGGCCCCACGTTTCCGACCATTGTCGGCGTTCTGATGGGGCACGTCAGCCAGGACATCAGCCCGGTGCTGGGCGGCCGGGCGGTCGGTCTGTTCTTCATGGTCGGCGGCGTCGGCTGGTCCGTGATCCCGATGCTGATCGGAGCCTACGCGCGCCGGACGAGCATCCAGCGCGCTTTCCTGATCGCCGTCGGTGCGGCCGTGGGGCTCACCGTGATGGCCATCGCGCTGCACCTGACGTCGGTCGCCTGAGCGGCCGGTGGTTCAGAGCGCCCAGCCGTCGCGATAGGCCTTGCGCAGATACTGCTCGGCTGCGGGACAGTTCGTGGCTGTGAGCTGCTCCGCATCCCACTGGAGCTTCTGGCCGGTGCGAAACGCGACAGTCCCCAGCAGATTGTGCTCGACCAGCGCTCCGGAGTAGTCGAAATTGCAGAGCGTTGGTGCGCCGGTCTTGCAGGCGTGGACCCATTCCTCGTGATGCCCCAACGAGGGAGCGATCCAGGGCTGCGGGGCCTGAAAGTCCTTGAATTGCGTCTCCGGCAGCAGCAGGTAATGGCCGTAGTCGGCGACCAGGATCCCCTTGTCTCCCACGAACATGGTTCCCAGATGCCACGACGTCAGATCGACCCCCGCCGGTGACTCAGGCCACTGCTTGCCATCGTACCAGGTGAGCGTCAGAGGAGGACGGTTGCCGCGCGCCGGGTGCTCCCAACGCACTTTCAATGCGTCGGGGTAGGTTTCCGGCCGGACGGGCAACGGCCCCTCGGCCTCGACGGTCGTCGGCGCCTGCAGTTCGAGCGCCCAGAAGGGCAGGTCCATGATGTGGCTGCCCATATCTCCCACTGCGCCATTGCCGAAGTCCCACCAGTTCTGCCAGGACAGCGAGCGTTTTTCGAAGTAGCAGGGATGATAGGGTCGCGACGGAGCCGGCCCCAGCCAGAGGTCCCAGTGGAACTTCTCGGGAACTGGCACGCTTTCCTGTGGACGGCTGCGGGGACCTTCGATGCCCTGCTCGACCCAGCAGTGGACCTCGCGCACCGGGCCGATGGTGCCGGATCGGATCAGCTCCACCACACGGCGATAGTTGTCGGTGGCATGGATTTGCGTGCCCATCTGCGTGGCCACCTGCATCTGTTTCGAAACCTCCCGCATCCGGCGGGCCTCCTCCACCGTGTGCGCCAACGGTTTCTCGCAATAGACATGCTTGCCGCGCTGCATCGCCTGGAGACTGGCCGGCGCGTGCGTGTGCTCCGGGGTGCTCACAATCACGGCATCGAGGTCCTGCTGATCCAGCATCCTGCGCCAGTCGATGTACGTCTGCGCCCGCGGATACTTCTCGGCCGCTTCCCCCAGGTAGCGTTCGTCCACGTCACAGAGGGCCGCAATGTTCTCGCCGGCCACCGCCTCCGCATTGGCGGCCCCGCGGCTGTGGACCCCGATCACGCCGATGTTCAGCTTCTCTTGGAGTGACCGGGTGGGAGCCGCCAGGGACGACGTGGCCATCCAGTAGCCAGCGCCGGCCAGCGCAGAACTCTTGAGAAACCCGCGACGATTAGTAGCGCGATTGAGCATGATGAAGATCCTTCACAAGAAACGGGGTGCCTTACGCCAGGTGGCCGGCCAGCCAGGTATCGAGATACTCGGCGTCGAGCGGCCTGGTACGATGCGGTTCCAACTCGGTACTGGTGCCCGGAAAACAGGCGCGGCGCACGAGCCGGTCGACTGCGATCTGCGCCAGATCGACAAGATTCACGACGTCCGTGAGATTGTAGAGTGCCAGCTTCCGCAGGGCCGCGCGATCGCCGCGCCGGTAGCGGTGCCAGAGCCGCACCGCTTCGAAGCCGTCGACGCCCTGGATCTCCGCCGCGCGGGCCAGGCCCAGTCGGCGTTCCACAACCTTCAGGCCGCCCTTGTACCCCAGCGACGCCAAGGCGAATCGCAGGTCGAGATGTGCCTGATCCAGCCGGGCCGCGGGAAAATGCGCCCGCAGAAAGGGCACGTCGAACAGACTGCCGTTGAACGTGACCAGCAACGGGAACTGCGCCACATAGGCCGGAAACTCGTCCAGGTTGATGCCGTTGATGAACAGCGCCAGACGGCCGCCCCCCAACGCCCCGATCAGTGTCACCTCATCGCCATAGGCCGACAGCCCGGTCGTCTCGATGTCCAGGAACAGAGCTTGCCGGGCGAAGTTGGGGTAGAGTCGCCACAACTCCCGCCCCGGCAGCCGGGCACTGAAGAAACCCGCGTCCCCGTCCGCCAGCGCTGCGATCGACTGGCTCACGATCGGCGACAGGGTGGTGAACGTGCCCCGCCCGATCTCGCCCGCTTCGAGTGCCGCCAGGAATCGGTGCCAGTCCAGGCAGCCGTGTTCCCACAGCCAGCGTTCGCGGCGTGGACCAATACCCGGTAGATGAACAAAGGTGTTTTCAAGCATCGATGCACACGGCCAGGCAGGCGTTGCGGCAGCCCGGGGCCCCTGCGGCCCAACTCCGGCAAACAGCTCACCCAACGAGTCCCGAACGTGATACCATAACCATAACTCTCCACGATACCGTATGCTGACGACTGCCAACAGAGAGGTCTCTACACATGTCCATGCTGCGATACACTGCCCTGCTCCTGGTGACGCTCGTCGCTCGGCCCACAGAGGCCGAGGAGCCGGCATTCGTGCTCGAGAACGATACCTGCCGCTGGGCGGTCGCAGCCGACGGCACCGTCCAATATTTCGGAACACCGGACGGCCAGCACAACGTGTGCGAGCCAGGTCAGACCTGCATGCAGGTGCTGGCGGGCGGACAGGTTCACGGAGCGTCGACGGTGCGGCCGGAACAGTCGTCGTACCGTGTCGAGTTCGGCGCGTCGGGCGTGACGGCGTGGGTGAAGGCCGAAGCGCAGGCGGACTACCTGGCGCTGACGGTCACGGACGTCCAGGGTTCGGAATTCCAGTGGCTGCAGTTCGTCAACCTGCGTCTGACCATCACGCGCCATGTGGGGACACTGGTCAACGCCGCCTGGGACGACCAGTACGCCGCGTGCGCGCTGGCCTGCAACGACCAGACCGAATCGTTCGGGGCGGATGGCGCGACAGGTTATCTGTGCGTCCGCTGCTATCCCGAGTTCGGCTGCGTGGGAGCGCGCGCGGCGCTGATCGGTCTGCCCACAGGCGTGCCGGAGCCGGACCGCACGCTCCTGGCCGCCATCGGGCGCGTCGAGTTGGCCGAAGGGCTGCCGCATCCCCTGCTGGACGGCACATGGATCAAGGAATCGCCGGGCCGTTTTCGCTCGTACCTGATGGTGCACGACCTGGGAGAAGGCAATGTGGACGAGATCATCCGCGTGGCCCGCAGCGGTTTCGGCTGCATCGAGTTCTATCCGTGGCGCACGACTCCTTCGTACGAGATCAACCCGGCGCTGTTCCCCCACGGCCTCGCCGGGCTGCAGACGGTGTGTGACAAGATCCATGCCGCGGGGATGCAGGTCGGCCTGCACGTGATGCAGGGCATGGTGGGCTGGGGCGCCAAAGACGACCCGTATATCGCCCCCCGCGCCGATGCTCGGCTGCTGCAGGACCGGCAGGGCGCGCTGGCGGCAGACATCGACGCGCAGACGACAACCCTCGCCGTCAGCGAGCCACCCACGGACTGGCCGGATCAGGGCGATCTGTACGTCGACGGCGAGATCATCGGCTACGCGAAGCGCGGCGATGCAGGATTCACCGAGTGCCAGCGGGGGCTGCATGGCACCACGGCCACAGCCCATCCGGCCGGGACGCCGGTCGGGCACCTGGTCAACTGCTTCCCGATCTGGGGCCATACCGTGTACTGCCCCGACATCCACACCGATCTGCCGGATGAGATCTGCGCGCGGCTGGCCGAGGTGTTCAACGCGGTGGGCGCCGACATGTCGTACCTCGACGGTGGCGAAGAATTGATCGCACAGCAGCCCCATTGGCGCAGCGTGGGGACCTTTGCGCTGGGCCTGCAGAAACGACTCCAGAAGCCGGCCTTTCTCGGCGGCAACGCCTGCTACACGCACATGTCGTGGCACGTGATCACGCGAGGCAGCCCGCATTACGACCCCATCCATTTCGGACGGCGCGAGTACACGCTGCGGTTCAAAGGGGTCAACCCGGCGGGCCATGCCAAGAACCTGCTGGCCGGCGACGTGGGCTGGTTCGCACCGCACCCGCACTCGCTGACCGCCGACGCAGTCACTCCCGATGAAGTGCTGCTGCTGTGCCTCAAAGCGCTCGGAGGAAAAGCACCGATTTCGTTCAGCGTCAGCGCCGGAAACCTGTGGAAGAACGAACGCCTGCCCGAGATGCTGGATATCATCCGCGCGTGCGATGAGTTGAAGCAGCGGGAGTACTTCAGCCCCACGGCCCTGGCGGAACTGGCCCGGCCGCGGGCCGAGTTCGACCTGGCGCAGCAGGCCGATGGGCAATGGGATCTGAGACCGCTGCAGTTCGGCCCCGCGGCAACCGTCAACGCGGCCGCCCCCGAGCGCGCCAACTGGGACTATGCGAACCCCTACGAAGCCCAGACGCCGTTCGTCCGCATCCGCGCCCGCAACCGGCTGGCTGCCTACGGCGATCCGGGCAACGTGGTGCTCGTCGATCCGGCCCAGGGCAATCCGTTCCAGGCGGCAGGCACGGCCAGCGACAGCGTGACCCAGGAGGTGCAACCCGCGTCCGAAACGACACCTGACGGCGGCGCCGCCGTACGCTATCGTGCCGCAAACAACAGCGAAACACCGTCCGGCTGGACTAAGATCGCCGCCCAACTGCCGGCCGCGGTAGACATCTCCGGCCACCGGCGGCTGGGACTGTGGGTCAAGTCCAACGGCAGCGGGGGCATCCTCAATGTCCAGCTCACCCGCACCGATGCGCGGCGGGACCACTATATTCCGCTCACCTTCACAGGCTGGCAGTACGTGGAGCTGGACACGCCCGAAGACACGCGCTTCTGGGACTACTCCTGGCCGCTCTCGTGGACCGACCTGTTCTATACGGACTGGTGGGTCTACAACGCCACGCACGAGGTAGATCTGTACTTCAACGGCCTCCCGGCGCACGCCGAGGCCGAATGCCTGATCGGACGCATCGAAGCGCTGCGCGAACTGCCGGGCCCCCTGTGTCAGCCCAGCCTCCGCGTGCATGAGACCACCCTCGCCTTCCCTGTCGACCTGCTCCCTGACCACTACGTGGAACTGGATTTTGCCGGACGCTGCCGCCACTTCGATCCAAACGGCAAGGTGCTGGCGGAGTTGACTCCGCAGGGGAGCCTCACGCTGCTGACCGGCTCAAATCCCGTCCGGTTGACCTGCGGCACCGAAGGTGCGTGCACAACGCGTGCCGAAGTGACCTTGAGCGTGCGGGGTGCACCGTTGGCGGACGCCCGCCGCGCCGGCGACGCCGTCCCGACGGACCGGTATCCATCGCTCGGCGCGCGGCCGCAGTGAGAGGTGCGGACGGCCCGTTCTGAAGCAGAAAAATCTCTCGCCTGGGAACCTGGAAATGGATAGACTGATGGGGCAGCGCTGCGGGCCAAGCAGCCTGACAGCAGAGCGGAGAGGTGGCGGTGAATGAGTGGTTAGTTCATGGTCACTCAGGAGACTGCTGCGATGGTATCCCATGTGCGACTCGGCCGCGGGCTCAGCGTCTGCCACTGCGTGGCCTGTGTTCTGTGGGCGGTCCCGGCCGTCTGCCTCGTGCTGGTTGGTGGCTGCACGGGGGATAATGCACCGGCGTTCCTGGCCGGCGAGGCGCGGGACGGCGACCGACTGCCAGCCAATCACATCCGGCGGGCCCGCCTGGACGTCAACGATGCCGAGGCGGTGTTCGCGGCCTACGTGCAGGACGCCGACCGGGCCACGGCGGAACTGACGAACAAGTGGTTTGCCGTCAATGGAGAGATTCGCAGTATCAGCGTCGATGCGCCACAGGCTCCGTCGATTGTGCTCATTGCGGGTGATGACGACACGGCCGTCATTGAATGTGTGTTCTCGGAGGCGGACCGCAGGCAGGTGTCACGCCTGAGTCCAGGTCAGATGGTCTTGATTGCCGGCAAGTGCCTCGGGAAGAAAGAACATGTGACCATGCAAGATTGCTGGTTCTATGCACCCCGCACGGACGCGTCGCAGAAGACCGGATGGGATGCGTCAGAGCAGGCGCGCATGCACATGTGGACTGCGGCAGACGGGAAATTCATCGCGCAAGGGCGGTACGTGAAGTCCGACTTGACCGCGGTGACGGTCGAGAGGCTCGATGGCACCGAGGTGAGCGTCCCGGTCGCAGAGCTGTCTGCGGCCGACAGGACGTTCATTGACGGGAGGAGTTGGCAGGTCTCCGCGCGCTAATCTGACGCGGCCTGCAGGAAGAGCACCCGGCCCGCGCAGGCCGTGGCGTCGTCAGGATCGATCGGAGTCCAGGAGACCAGCACCCGGGCGCTGTGCCCATCATCGCGGCGGAAGCCGATGGTGCATTGACGGTGCGCCGCGGGGGTGGCTGCGTCGAGCCAGTTCGGCAGCTCGTTCGGCGCGAGCGCGGATCCATCCTGGTGCACGGCGCGCTGCAGCAGCGTGGCCAGCGGCTGGTGGAGCAGTTGCGCGGCGGGAGTGCCCAGGATCTGTTCGGCCGCACGATTGCAGTCGCGGATCTGACCGGCGGCGTTCGTCACCAGCACGCCGCACGGTGCCGACTCGAGCACCGCGCGGTAGCGCTGAGCGCCGTCCCGCAGAGCGCACTCCATTTCCTTCCAGGCAGTGATGTCGACGTGCGAGCCGGCCATGCGATAGGCGGTGCCGTGGGCGTCCCGCAAGGCCACGCCGCGGGCGAGAATCCAGCGGTAGGAGCCATCCTTGTGTCGCAGCCGGTACTCGTACTCGTAGTGCGAGGTGGTGCCGGTGATGTGGGCGTAGTTCGCCGCCAGGACGCGTTCCCGTTCTTCCGGATGGAGCCGTTGCTCCCATTCCTCGAGCTGGTGGGCGATTTCGTGGTCCTCGTAGCCGAGGATGCTTTTCCAGCGGGCGGAGTAGAAGACTTCGTTGGTGCGCAGGTCCCAGTCCCACAGGCCGTCCTGGGAGCCGCGCACGGCCAGTTCGAACCGCTCGCGGCTGCGGCGCACCTCTTCCTCGGCCTGGCGGCGCTGCACCTCCTGCCAGGTCTGGATCTCCGCGCCCAGCGCGCTGGCCGTGGCATACCGGGCGCCGGGGTCTTTGGAAAGCGCTTTGAGGCAAGCCGCTTCCAGCGTGGGCGGCACGTCCGGCCACAGTTGCCGGGGCGGTGCGGGATCGTCGCGCAGCACGTGTTGGAGGACCTCCACCGTGTTTGCACCGGTAAAGGGGGGCTGACCCGTGAGGATCTCGTAGAGGATGGCCCCCAGGCCGTAGATGTCGGTGCGGGCGTCGATGAGTTCCAGCCGCCCCTCGGCCTGTTCCGGAGCCATGTAGGCGGGCGTGCCAATCACGTCCCCCTGCATGGTCTGATCGACTTCGCCGTCCGTCCACGGCAGGCTCGGCAGCCCCTCACCCTCGTCCGGCGCGCCGACTACGCGCGCCGCGCCCCAGTCGAGGACGACCACTTCGCCGAAATCGCCCAGCAGTACATTGTCCCCCTTGAGATCCCGGTGGATCACGCCGCGGGAGTGGGCGTAGGCCACGGTGTTGCAGACCGCCACGAAGGCGTTGAGCAGCGTGATCAGGCCGAGCGGCTCGGCGGCGCCCGACTGGCGCTGGCGATGGTAATCCCGCGCTGCCCGCACCAACGTCGCGCCGCGTACGAAACGCATCGCGTAGCAGGGCTCACCGGACTGAGGCTGCGCGAGCAGCTCGTACACCGGCACGATGCCCGGGTGCTCGAGCTGCCCGGTAATCGCCGCTTCCTTCAGGAAACGGGCGCGGGCGCGGCGATGTCTGAGCAGCTCTGGCCGCAGGGTCTTGAGCGCGACGTCACGGTTGAGCTGCGTGTCGCGCGCCAGCCAGACCCGCCCGATCCCGCCTTCGGCGTGCAGCCGGCCCAGGACGTACCGCGACGCGCCAGCGGCGTCCCCGGCGGGCGCCGGCGCGTCGGCCGTCTGCCCGTCTGCACCGCCCCCCGGCAACTCGGATGCGGGCTGCGACGACAGGTCCAGCGTCCGCTCGACCTCCGTCGCCTCCTTCTTCATATCGGTCGTACTCTGCCGCTTCAGTTGCTTCGCCATGCGAGGACCGCCAGCACGTGCCAGATGGGCTTCAGGGGCCGAATGCGCGGGGGTCCAGGTCCATCCCGGCCGTCCTGCCCGGCACTGGATTCCACAGTAGTCAAGCGCCGCCGCACTTGTCCAGTAGGAACCTCAGAACGCCTCCCGCGCTGCCGCCTCGTCCGGGTACACCGAGAACAGCGTGCCGACGAGCCGGAGGTGCTCCAGCGCCTCCAGCATGTGGCGATTCAGACCGCTCAGTCGCATCGACCCGCCCCGGGCCCGCACGCACTTCTGGACGATCAGCAGCGTGCTGATCAGCGCGGTCGACAGGTACGCGAGGCTGGCGAGATCGATCACCAACTTCCGAGGCCGCTCGCTGTCCACGAAACTCAACAGCCCCTCGTGGAGGAGCGTGTAATCCTCGGTGTCGAAATACCGCGCGTCGACCAGGCGGACAATCGTGACCCGGTCACACCGTTCGACGTCGAAGTGCCGGCGCGCGACGCTACGGCCTGCCGGGTTGCCATCGGCCACCGTCGCCGCACTCGCCGCGCCGCGCTCAGCGGACCCCGCCCCGGGAGTCGCTGCCGGGACACGCGCCAGAACCTTGATGACCATCACCGTGATGTCGTCGCAGGGCGGGTCCGATCCGGCATAACAGCAGACGGCGTGGTGCAACGCTTCGACAATCTCCTGCGCGGGCCGGTCCAACGTGTCGCGCACCACCTCCATGGCGCGCGCAATGCCGAATTGCGGCGCACCGCGCGGACCGGCTTCCACCAGCCCGTCCGTGTAGAGCAGAATCACGTCGCCGTCGGACAACGCCAAGGGCTCACCCGCCACGTACGGAGTCTCCGGCAGGATCGCAAACGGAAACCCGCCCTCGGTGAGCCACGCCTTGGTCTCACCCGCCGCATCGAGTACCAGCGCTGGCGGATGGCCGGCATTGAGGCACGTCAGCGCCCGCCTCTCGGGGTCCAGACGCCCCAGAATCGCCGTCACGAAGATCTCACCACCCGTTTCGCGAAACAGCCCGCCATTGACCTTCACCGCCATCTCCGGCAGGGCGTACGGACTCTCCGACAAGGTGCGCAGCCGGGCACAGAAATCCGCCGCCACAATCGCCGGTCCGATGCCGTGCCCGCTGACATCGCCCATCACCAGCAGCCACGAACCGTCCGGCCGCCGCAGGTAATCGAAATGGTCTCCCGCCGCCACCTGCGCCGGGTAGCATTCCCCGGCGATGTCGAAGCCCGGCACGTGGGGCGACTCCTGCGGCAACAGACTGGCCTGGATCTCCGCGACCGCCAGCAACTCCGCATCCTTCGCCCGCAAGTCCCGTTCGGCCCGCTGGCGCGCAGTGATGTCCCGGTAGACCGCCATCATCGCCTCCGGCTCCCCCGCCACGTCCCGCATGACCGCCGAAGACATCTCGACCTCGAACGTCGACCCGTCTTTGCGGAGCATCGTGTACTCGATGTTCCGGTGGACTCCTTGTTCGATCAAACAACACTTGCTCGCCAGATACCGCTCCCGGTCCGCAGCGCTGATCAGATCCACCGCCGGCATCCCGATGACGTCGTCGGACGACTGGAAACCATGCAGCTCGAGCGCGCGCTCGGAGGCGAACAGGATCCGGCCGGACAGGTCGATCATGGCCACGGCGTCCGGACAGCACTCGATCAGCGCCGCGTATCTGCCTTCGCTCTGCCAGACCTGCCTGTCGCTCTGGTGCAGCGCTTCCTGAGTCCGCTTGACCTCCGTGATGTCAGTGACGACCGCCCCCACACAGAACAACCGGCCCCCATCGTCCAGAATCGGAAAAACGCTGTGAATCGTCGGATGCAGCGTGCCATCCGCAAACCGCATCAGCAACTCCCCCTGCCAGTGCTGCTGCTCGCTGAGCAGCGAGGAAACATCGGTCTCCAGGTATTGCACCGAGTCGGCCGGATAGAACGCCGACATGTGCGCCCCCAGCAGATCCTCCGGTGCCTGCGCCCCGAGCAGGTCCGCCAGGAAGGGATTGGCGTAGATGATCTGCCCCTCCAGGTCCACGATGCCAAACCCCTGGGTCGCATCGTCTACGAACCGCCGGAAGGTCGCCAGACGCTCCTCAGCCTGCTGCCTCCGCTGCACCTCCGCCTGCAGCCGTGCCTCCGACTCCCCCTGCTCCAAGGTCACCCCCTGACTGG
>DAISIS010000026.1:19300-20738 GCA_036821925.1 Pirellulaceae bacterium | reverse complement strand
AATACTTTCTCTATGTTATCCGGACACTCTGTGCTACCGATTCCTCCAAGTCAAATCATTCTGCAGGGAGCCATTACTCACCATGATGGATGATTCCCCACGAATCAACGACCTTGATGACTTGCGCACCTATGTTCAAGAGACAATATGCGAGCGAAACGAACTGGAAGCCAACGCTTACACGATGACCGAGCGGATTCTGATTCGCGCTGGACGGCCGTGCGGGCTGTACTTCTGTCTGCACGGCCCGCGCGCAGTGAAGTTCACAGCGATTTGGGAAACTGATCGGAACTCGGTCTTGTTTTATGGCCCCACGGGAGAACGCATTGAACGCGCGCAATTGACGCAGGCCCCCAACCTGGTTCCGCAGGCCGCGTGAACAGGCTGGGTGGCAGGCGCACCGGGGCAGATGTGCCAGATCAATCCAGAGCGGGACGCGGCGCAGGATGGCGGGCTGCGCGGCACCCTTCTTTCGCAGGGCCAGATCACGAGAACGTGTTCTGACGGGAGGCGAGTTTGGGGAGCCTGACTGTACCAGGCTCCGTTGTACCGGAAACGGTCTGCTGCCAGGCAGGCACCCCTGAACCAGGTGCCACCACGACCTGAGAGTGCGCGCTATCGGGCCGAAATCCCGGTTCCGCAACTCGCCGGCAAGCAGGCCTTGACACACGACGAAAGTGTGTACATAATTCCACCAGTATTCAATTGATCACCATCAGGGAGGTTTGGGATATGCTCGTACTATCGCGGAGGGAAAGCGAACGCATCAGGCTGGGAAAATCCATTGTCGTCACCGTGGTGCGAGTTTCAGGAGACAAAGTGCGTCTGGGCATTGAAGCGCCACCAGATGTGCTGGTCCTGCGCGAAGAGCTCGAACCGCGTGTGCCGCAGGAGCCGCTGCCGGTCGCAGTCTCGTAGGATTTCGCAGGCTGCAGCCTCGTAGGATCATGACGGCCGGTCACGCGCGGCGGGGGGCGTGGAGCCGGCCGGACGATCCGCCCCCTTTAGAAAGCAACACACGACGCTCCGCAGCCAGAACACGGGCCGTAGGACGGCTTGCATGGCATCCGTCCTACGGCCCGTGTTCTGGCTGCGGCCGCCTTCGCGCAGTGCCCCGGGCGCGTTCCAGCACGGACGGCACGCACCGCTTGCCTCACACCTCTTGCCTCAGGCCGGCCCGTTCTTTTTCTGCGCCGCCGAAGTTGTCTTGCCGCCGTTGCCTCCTACCATGCCAGCAATGGCCGAGCTGTCGTGATAACGATGGCAGCAATGTGGGGGGAATCGCAACTATGCGGTGCAAAGGCAACCGGCTGAGCCGACGGGACTTCTTGATGGTGGGTGCGTTGGGTGGCCTGGGGCTGACCTTGGCCGACTTCTTGTCCTTGCGCGCGGCCATGGCGGAACAGAAGCGTTACGACTTCATCGAGGCGAAGGCGGA
>DAISIS010000026.1:0-19200 GCA_036821925.1 Pirellulaceae bacterium | reverse complement strand
TGCGCGCGGCCATGGCGGAACAGAAGCGTTACGACTTCATCGAGGCGAAGGCGGACAGCGTTATTCACATCTTTCTGCCCGGTGGGATCGCGCACCAGGAGACGTTCGATCCGAAGCCGTACTCTCCGATGGAGTATCGCGGGGAGATCGGCACGGTCCGGACCAACACGGGCGAGGTGATCAGTGAGACGTTGCCGCAGCTGGCGCAGCTGGCGGACAAGTACACCATCATTCGGTCGCTGACCCACGGCGAGGCGGCGCACGAGCGTGGGACTCACAACATGTTCACCGGCTACAAGCCGAGCCCGGCACTGATCTATCCGTGCATGGGGAGTGTCGTGAGTCACGAATACGGACCCCGCAACAATCTGCCGCCGTATGTGTGCATTCCCAACCAGCCGAACGAGTTTGCCGGGAGCGGCTACCTGAGTTCCTCGTTTGCCCCGTTCAGTCTCGGTGCCGATCCGGCCGCCGACGGTTTTGCGGTGCGCGACCTGAACCTGCCGGACGGCGTGGATGACGACCGGTTCCGGCGGCGCCGCACAGCGTTGGAGGCGGTGAACGACTACTTCGCATCGCGGGACAAGTCGGATCGCGTGCAGGCGATGAGCACGTTCTACGAGCGGGCGTACAGTCTGGTCGCGTCGCAGGCGGCGCGGGAGGCCTTCGATCTGGACCAGGAGGACCCGGCGCTGTGCGACGCCTATGGGCGCAACGCGGCCGGGCAGCGGATGATCATGGCGCGCCGGCTGGTGGCGGCAGGCGTGCGGATGGTCACGCTCACCTACGGCAGCTGGGACATGCACGACCAGATCACACCCGGCATGCGGGCCCAGATGCCGGCGTTCGACCAGGCGCTCGCCGCGCTGCTGCGCGACCTGGACGCCCGCGGCCTGCTGGCCAGGACGCTCGTGCTGGTGTCGAGCGAATTCGGCCGCACGCCAAAGATCAACACAACCGCCGGGCGTGATCACTGGCCCAAAGTCTTCAGTGTGCTGCTGGCCGGCGGCGGCGTCCAGGGTGGCATGGTCTACGGCAGTTCGAATGCGACGGCGTCCGAGCCGGACACGGATCCGGTCAGCCCGGCCGACCTGGCGGCGACGGTGTATCACCTGCTGGGGATCGTCGCAGAATCGGAACTGATGGCCCCCGGCGACCGGCCGGTGGAGATTGTCGACGGCGGCAAGGTGCTGCAGCCGGTCATAGCGTGAAGCGAGGCATGCCCGTGGTTCGCAAACTCTGTCTCTATCGCGGGGGATCCTGGGCCATCGTCGTTCTGCTGGCCGCCGGCCCGCTGTCCGGACTGCCGGCGCAGGCCGCGGATCCCGTGGTGACCGCGCTCCACCCGTACGGTCTGCAGCGCGGCACGGAGGCGACGGTGCGCATCGGTGGCGCTCGGTTGGGGGACGCCGAAGCCTTGCTGCTGTACCAGCCGGGAATCCACGCCGCGGCGGTGACGCCGGTGGACGACGCCCAGGTGGACGTCCGCCTGTCGGTTGCGGCCGAATGCGAACTCGGGCTGCACGCCCTGCGGGTGCGGACGGCCAGCGGGATCAGCAATCTGATGCTGCTCAGCGTCGGTGCGCTGCCGGAGGTGCCCGAGCAGGAGCCTAACAGCGACTGGAGCACGCCCCAGGCAGTGCCGCTGGGCTGCACCGTCAGCGGCGTTGTGCAGAACGAGGACGTCGACTACTTCACGGTCGAGGCCAGGCGTGGGGACCGGATTGCGGTCGAGCTGGAGGGTCTGCGGCTGGGCGCGGCGCCGGGCGACGGCACGTTCTTCGACCCCTGCATCGCCATACTCAACGCCCAGCGTTTCGAGCTGGCCCGATGTGATGACGCGGCGCTGCTGCAGCAAGACTGTCTCTGTGTGGCCATCGCCCCCGAGGACGGGGCGTACGTGATCGAGGTGCGTGAGACCGCCTACGGCGGCAGCGATCTCTGCCGGTATCGCCTGCACATCGGCTCCTTCCCGCGGCCGACTGCGGTGTTTCCTGCCGGGGGACGCCCCGGTGAGACGCTCCACGCCCAATGGCTGGGAGATCCGCTGGGGGTCTGGGAGTCGCACATTGCCCTGCCGGCCGAGGCCGGTCCGTCCAGCGTGTTTTGCGCGCACGCGCAGGATGATCGGGGAATCGCCCCCTCGCCGATCCGCGTGCGTGTCAACGACCTGCCGAACGTGTGCGAGTCGGAGCCGAACGACGCGCCAGACCAAGCGACACTCGGCGCAGTGCCGGCCGCGTTCAACGGAATCGTGCAGCCGCCGGGGGACGTAGACCACTACCAGTTTCCGGCGCGGGCCGGGGAAACATACGACGTGCGGGTATACGCGCGGCAGCCGCACCGTTCGCCGCTGGACTCGGTCCTGAGCGTCATGCGGCCGGATGGCACGGCCATCGCGGGCAACGACGACGACAGCGGTCGCCCGGACAGCTATGTGCGATTCACGGCGCCGGACGAGGGCCCGTATGTGGTGGTCATTCAGGACCAGCTGCGCAGTGGAGCGAGCAACTATGTCTATCGCCTCGAGGTGACCGCCGTGAAACCGTCGCTCGTGCTGTCGCTCCCGGAACGCGTGCAGTACGTGCCGGTGACGGTCAGTGTCCCGCGTGGCAACCGCATGGCCGTGCTGATGAGTGCGGCCCGCGCAGATTTCGGCGGCGACGTGATCGTCACTCCCGCCGGTCTGCCTCCCGGCGTGACGGCCAGTGAGATGCACGTGCCGGCACATTTGACGACGATCCCGGTCGTGTTCTCCGCGGCGGCCGACGCGCCGCTGGGCGGAGCGCTGGTGGATCTGATGGGCCGGGCGTCCGACCCCGCGGTCGCCGTGACCGGGCAGCTCGCCCAGCGCACCATGCTGGTCCGCGGCCAGAACAACGTGGATGTGTGGGGGCACGACGCCGGGCGCTTGGCGGTGGCGGTGACCGACGAGGCACCGTTTGCCGTGGAGATCGTGCAGCCGCAGGTGCCGATCGTCCGGGATGGCTCGATGCAGTTGCAGGTCGTCGCGCGGCGCAAAGACGGTTTCCAGGGTCCGATTGCGGTTTCGCTGCTGTACAATCCGCCGGGCATCGGCTCAGCGGGCGCCGTGTCGATCGCGCCGGACCAGTCGGCGGCCCTGATCCCGCTGACCGCCAACAGCAGCCCGGGGGTGGGCCAATGGCCACTGGTGGTGCTGGGGCGTGCGGATGCTGGAGGCGGGACCATCGACGTCGCGTCGCAGCCGGCGCTGCTGGAGATCGCCGAGCCGTTTTTCACGCTGGCCTTCGAAAAGTCGGCCGCCGAGATTGGCCAGCAGGCCGACGTGATCGTGCGGATCGAGAAGCAGCGCGACTTTGCCGGCACCGCCAGCGCTGAGTTGCTCGGGCTCCCCGCCCAGACGTCGACCGATCCGCAGCCGCTGGCGTTCACTCAGGACACGCAGCACCTGACGTTCCGGGTCGACGTCGCGTCGGATGCGCGGCCGGGCAAGCACCAGACGCTGGTGTGCCGCGCCGTCGTGACGCTCAACGGGGAGCCGATTGTGCACACATTTGGCGGCGGGGAGCTGCGGATCGACGAGCCGCTGCCCCCGGCCGCGGAGGCCGCTTCCGCCGCACCGCAGCCCGCCCCCGCGCCGGCGCCCACCGCAGCGCCCGCCCGGCCGCTGACGCGACTGGAGCAACTGCGATTACAGAAGCAGCAGGCGGGCGGTGGCGCCCCGCCCGCAGAGTAGGGGAGGTTGGCATGAAGAACGGGCAGCCGCCGTGGGGTCTTGCGTGCAGCTGGTTTCTCGTCGTGCTCTGGGCCGGCGCTTCGCTGGCGCGGGGTGCCGGTCAGGTGAGTCAGCTGGCGGTGTACCCGCCCGACGTGCAGCTGGCCGGGCAGGCGGATGTACAGCGGTTCGTCGTCGTGGCCACGCGGGACGACGGCGTGACTCTGGACGTGACCACCGCGGCGCACGTGAGTTTGCAGGACGTGGCCGTGGCGACGCTCGACGGCCATCAGCTGCGCGGGGCCGCGGACGGCACTACGACGCTCCTCGCCGAGTATGCGGGTCTCCAGGCGTCGGCCACGGTGCACGTGGCCGACCCAACCGGGCAGCGGCCGGTGAGCTTCGCGACCGACGTGATGCCGGTCTTCGCGCGCGGCGGCTGCAACACGGGCAGCTGCCACGGGTCGGCACGCGGCCAGGACGGCTTCCGCCTGTCCCTGTTCGGCTATGACCCCGCCGGGGACTATTTCCGAGTGACACGCGAGCTGGGCGTGCGGCGCATCAATCTGGCCCAGCCGGAACACAGCCTGCTGCTGGAAAAGGCCACCGGCAGTGTGCCACACACCGGCGGCAAGCTCTTGGACCAGGACAGCGATTACTACCGCACCCTGCTGCGATGGCTCGAGTCCGGCGCGCCGCGTGACCCGACCGATCCGCCACAGGTCGTCGGGTTGGATCTGTACCCCCCCAGCGCCGTGCTGGAGGGGGACGCGGCGACGCAGCGGTTCATTGCCCGCGCGCGATACAGCGATGGCACAGACCGGGATGTGACGACGCTCGTCCGCTTCGACTCGAACAACAGCACATCGGCCGCCATCTTGCAGGACGGGCTGGCGGCAGCCGGAGCGCGGGGCGAAGCCTTCCTCTCGGCGCGATACGACACATTCAATGTGGGGAGCCAGGTGATCGTGTTGCCCCAGGACCTGCCGTACACACCGCCGGAGGTCGCGGGGAACTACATCGATACACTGGTGGGCGCGAAGCTCCAGCGCCTGCGGATGCTGCCGAGCGACCTGTGCACCGACGAAGAGTTCCTCCGCCGTGTGACGCTGGATATCACCGGGTTGCTTCCCACGCCCGACGAGTATCACCAGTTCGTGGCGGACACCGATCCCGCGAAACGCGCGCAGCTGATCGACCGGCTGCTGCAACGCAAGGAATTCGCCGAGATCTGGGCGATGAAGTGGGCGGAACTGCTGATGGTGAAGTCGAGCCTCGAAGTCAGCTACAAGTCGATGTTCCTCTACAGCAACTGGCTCACGAACAAGATCGCCCAGGGCGTGCCGCTCGACCAGATGGTGCGCGACCTGCTGAGCAGCACGGGGGGCACGTTCAGCAATCCGGCCACGAACTTCTATCAGATCGAACGGGACACGCTCAAGACAGCTGAGAACGTGGCGCAGGTGTTTATGGGCATCCGCACGCAGTGCGCCCAGTGCCACAACCACCCGTTCGACCGCTGGACGATGAACGACTACTACAGCTTCGCGGCGTTCTTCGGCCAGATCGGGCGCAAGCCGGGAGAAGACTACCGCGAGACGATCGTGTTCAATCAGGCCAGCGGCGAAGTGGCCCACCCGGTGACGGGCCAGGCGCTGGCACCCCGGTTCCTGGGCGGCGCCGCCCCCGACATCCAGGGGCGGGACCGCCGCGCGGCGATGGCCGACTGGCTGACCTCGGTGGACAACCCGCTGTTCGCCACGAGCGTGGCCAACCGGGTCTGGGAGCATTTCCTGGGCGTCGGCATCGTCCATCCAGTGGACGACATCCGGGTGAGCAATCCGCCGAGCAATCCGGAGCTGTTTGAGGAACTGGGTCGGCGGCTGCGGGACTACCAGTTTGACTTCCGGCAGCTGGTGCGCGACATCTGCAGCTCGCACGCCTATCAGCGCAGCGTGGTGCGCAACGCGTCGAACGAGGGGGATGAGCGGAATTACGCGCACGCGAACGCGCGGCGGATCCGGGCCGAAATGCTGCTCGATTGCCTCGGCCAGGTGACCGACACCCGGGAGAAATTCCGCGGCCTGCCGTTGGGCGCCCGGGCGGTGCAGATTGCCGACGGGCCGACCTCCTCCTACTTCCTGACCACCTTCGGCCGCGCACGGCGGGACACCGTCTGCGTGGCGGAAGTGAGTACCGATCCCAGCCTGTCCCAGGCTCTGCACATGCTCAACGGCCACACCGTGACCGGCAAGATCGCCGAAGGGGGACTGATCGGCCGCCTGCTCTCCGCCGGCCAGACCCCCGCCGAGGTCATCGAGTCGCTCTACATCCGCGCCTTGACGCGCCGCCCGACACCCGACGAGACACGGCAGCTGGTGGCGCTGGTCAATCAGGCCGAGAGTCCGGAACGCGGCCTGCAGGACGTGTTCTGGGCCGTGTTGAATTCGCGCGAATTCGTCTTTAACCACTGAATGGTGCCCACTATGCGCTGCACGCTGTCGCTGGCCTCGCTCCTGACGCTGGCCCCGCTGTCAGTCCCCCTCGCGGCGGCCGCTGAGCCGGCCGCCCAGGCAGTAGCCCAGATCACGTACGACGACCACGTGCGTCCCATCCTGCGCGCACACTGTTTCACCTGCCACAACCAGAACGACGCGAAGAGCGGCCTGGCGCTCGACAGCTTCGCCCGCACCCTGGAAGGCGGCAGCAGCGGCGAGGTCGTCGTGGCACAGGACCTGGAAAGCTCCCGCCTGTGGACTCTCGTCCACCATGACGAAGAACCGTACATGCCACCCGGGCAGGACAGGCTGCCGGAAGAGAAGCTGACAACTATTCGTCAGTGGATCGAAGGTGGCCTGCTGGAAAACACCGGCTCGGCCGCCCAGACCCGGAAGCGGTCGGTGCAGCTGGCAGCCCCCGCCACCACCGGGCGCCCCGCGGGCCCGGCCGCCATGCCCGCGGGCGTGTCCCGCACGCCCGTTGTGGTGACGCCGCGCCCGGCCGCCTTGTCGGCCGTCGCCGCCAGTCCGTGGGCGCCGCTGCTGGCCGTCGCCGGCCAGCAGCAGATTGTGCTCTATCACTCCGACGATGCCAGCCTGCTGGGTATCCTGCCGTTCCCGGAGGGGATCCCGTACAGCCTGCGGTTCAGCGGCGACGGCTCAGTGCTGCTGGCCGGGGGCGGCCATAACGCCCGCATCGGACTGGCCGCACTCTACGACGTCCAGACCGGCCGCCGACTGCTGGACGTCGGCGACGAACTGGACGTCGTGCTCGCCAGCGACATCAGTCACGACCTCCAACAGATCGCGCTCGGCGGACCCGGCCGCGTCGTACGCATCTTCGCCACCGAAACCGGCCAGCTGCTCCATGAGATCCGCAAACATACCGACTGGATCCTGACCGTCCGCTTCAGTCCCGATGGAGTGCTGCTGGCCACGGCCGACCGCTCCAGCGGGCTGCTGGTATGGGAGGCCGAGACGGCCCGCGAGTATCTCGACCTGCGCGGCCATACCGACGCCGTGACCGATGTGGCCTGGCGGTCCGACGCCAACGTGCTGGCCAGCGCCTCACGCGACGGCACCCTGCGGTTGTGGGAGATGAACGAGGGGCAGGAGATCGCCAAGGTAGCGGCCCATGCCGGCGGCGTCAACGCCGTGGCCTATGCCCCGGACGGACGGGTGGCTTCGGCCGGCCAGGATCACACGGCGAAGCTCTGGGATACCAGCCTCGCGCCGCTCCAGACGTTTCCGGAATTCGCGGAACCGGCCCTCCGCGTCACGTTCTCGCACGACGGCCAGCGTGTGGTCGCCGGCGACTGGTCCGGAGAAGTGCGTATGTGGAATACGGAAGACGCGCAACAAGTCGGCCTGTTGCCGTCGAATCCGGCCCCGCATCCGGCCGGCCACTAGGCAGGCAGACTTCCCGCCAAAGGAAAAGCCCGGCAATCGGCCGGGCTTCTGTATCACGCTCGCAGGCGCACAGCGCATCGCGGCGCATCAGTCGCGGGGGCGCACGGCACCGGTAAGCCCACTGTAGTCATGTCGATCTTCTTCGTGCCACAAAGGCAATCCCAACTCCACGCGCCGGCGAAGCACGTCGATCTTCGCCTGCGACCCGGCGGGAGCATCGGTAGGTCGGAACTCGGCGGACTCCGCTGCCGGAGCGAAGTCCTCATCGTGGCCATACTTGAGAATCGCCTCAAACACGTTGCTGACTTTTTGCATGAAATCAAACCCTCCGAAAAACCGTAGAGTATCACCCTTAAGTGTTCTGCTGCGGGAGCAGTCGTCACGTACATCAGGTGGTTTGACAACCCATGGACAACCACCAGACAGAGGTCGGGCTAGACCATATACGGCAGACCCTGAAAGGCGCTGGATGTCGCCCACAACACACGGTGGGATCAGTCGCACGGGCGACAATCAAGACTCGCACCATTTTCAAAACATGTGATTATTCACCGGCACAGGCGGATGTCAAGACATTTTCCGGCCGCGGCAGGGCCGGCGCGGGCCGTTCTCGGGCCTGCCACTTCCGGATCGCCCGGTGCGGCAATCCGTGCCTGCAGGGGCAGACCTCCGGGTCAGTCAGACCGTGCGGGCCCCTCCCACTTTCGAGGTCTCCGATCCTCTGCAGTGGTACCTGAACGCACCCGTAAAATCCGTCGCCATTGATCGGCGATAAGGGCAATCCAGGCCGCCTTGCGCGGCGCGCGTGGGACGGCGAATGACAAGACCTGGTCGCTGGGTGATCGCGGTAGTGGCGGCCGACGACGACGAATAAGCGGCGAAGCGGGCTTCCGGTGCGTCTCTCTGGAAAGCCGACCCGCCGCCTGGCACCTTGCGTCTGGACACTCTGCGAACGAGAAAATTTTGGAAAAAAATCAGATTTGTTGCAGCGTCAGCTGGCCCAGCTCATCCATCCAGCTGGCCGTCAGAGTCGCCACATTGGCGTTGGCTTCGATCTGGTTAAGGGCGGTCAGGCAGCGGTCGAGGCAGCGTGATGCGATGACGGCCCGGCCCTCCCAGTGTGGGGCGGCGCGGCGGACAAACGGATCGAGCGTGTCGTCACCGCCGGCAGCGCAGCCGGCCACCTGGCGCATGAGGCGCCGGTAGAACTCGGCCGCCTCCAGCACCACCAGGCGCAGCCGGGCGCGGCGGGGCGGGGCGTCCTTGCCGGCCGCTTCCACCAACTCATGGACGAACCGGCCGAGCGTCACGGAATCGACGTCGGACCCGCTGAGATGCTCCAGCAGCGGTTCCCGGGCCGCGTCCAGCTCCGGATCCAGCAGTTCCAGCGCGCGCCGCAGGCTGCCTTCGGCGCGGGGGGCCAGCGCGGCAAGGCGGGACGCGTCCTCCACCACGTGCATGCCGGCCAGCAGCTCGACCACCTGCGCGTCGCTCAGCGGCAGGAACCGGATGACTTGGCAACGCGAACGTATCGTCGGCAGCTGCCGCTGCTGACTGGTCCCGATCAGCACGATCAGCGCGGCGGCCGGCGGTTCCTCCAGGGTCTTGAGCAGGCAGTTGGCGCCTTCCTGGTTGAGATAATCCGCGTCGTCGATGATGGCGATGCGGCGTCCACCTCGGAACGGTTTGAGCGCGATGTCGTGACAGAGTCCCGCCTGCATGCGATGCTCCCGGTCGCCAATGAAGGACTCGATCGGAATGAAGTTCTTGTCGTCGGGCTTCTGGACCAGCAGCAGATCCGGGTGGGTCATGGCGGCCACCTGCTGGCAGCCGGGACAGGTCTGACAGGCGTGCAGACGATCGGGGGGCGTGGTCTCACACAGCAAGGCCTGAGCCAGACGCAACGCGGTCGTCCACTTGCCAATGCCTGGCGGACCGACGAACAGAAACGTGCTGGCCAGACGCCGCTGGGCGAGCGCCCGGCGGAACGTCTCAAAGACATGCTCGTGCCCCACGACATTGGACAGCCCCATTCTGACACCTACTCTTTCAGCAGTCGGGCGACAGCCGTTCGAATGTCCTGCTGCACCCGTTCCCGATCCCGTGCTGCGTCGACCACCACGATGTGCTCGTGCCGCAACCGGGACTCGGTCAGAAACCCCTGCCGCACCCGCTGGAGAAACCCGTCCCCCTGCGACTCCATGCGATCCCGTGAGCGTTCCAGGCGGGCGCCGGCCGCCTGCACGTCCATGTCGAGCACGACGGTCAGGTCGGGGTGCAGCCCGCCGGTGGCCACTTCGCCCACCGACCACAGCTGCTCGACGTCCAGCCCCCCTGCATACCCCTGGTAGACCACGTTGGCCAGCAGGTACCGATCGCAGACGACGACCTTGCCGGCCGCCAGGCCCGGCCGAATACTCTGCCGCACCAGTTGTGCCCGCGCCGCCATATACAACAGCATTTCACTGATACGATCGATCGGGGTGGCACCGCCGTGCAGTACAATCTGTCGAATCGCTTCTCCCAGTTCGGTACTCCCCGGGTCCCGGCAGGATTCCACCGGAACCGGCCGTTCCCGCAGCCAATCCACGAGCAGGGCGAGCTGGGTCGATTTGCCGACTCCATCGACGCCGTCAAGACTTATGAACATACAGGCACAACCTACGGCTTCCTTTTGAGGTATGGTTATCACAATGACTCTGGGCCATTCTAGGGCACCGGGGGTGCCCGCTGAAATACGTCACTCGCACGGGAGATAAATGATGAGAATGCTGCTCGTTGGATGCGCCACAGGCTTGGCGCTGGTCGGGGTCGTACCGCCGGCCGCCGCTCAAGAGTACTGGGGGGATTATCACGCTGCGACGGCAGCCGAGAGCGCAGCGCGGGGCATGGCCGACGTCGTGCGGTCCGCCGGGGCGGCCAACCTGATGAATGCCCAGGCCGCCGGGTACTACGAGGCCGCGCGGTCGCAGAATATCGACAATCATCTGAAGTACACGCAGACCTACTTCGAGATGAAGCGGTACAACAAGGAGTACCGGGACGCCAACCGGCCCGCGCGTCCCACCTCCGAGCAGCTCTTCCGGCTGGCCAAGGATGCGACGCCCAAACCGCTGGCACCCGATCAACTGGATCCCGTCACCGGCAGGATCACCTGGCCTGAAGCGCTGCTGGTCAGCGACTTCCAGGCCTCCCGCGAGACGCTCGAGACACTCTATGCGGAGCGTGCCCAGGCTTCGGGCAAGATCACGCTGGACCAGTACAACGCGATCCGGCAGTCCACTCGCGCGATGCAGAACCTGCTCAAGACGAAGCTCAACGACCTGCCACCGCAGGTGTTCACCGGCGCCAATGCCTTCATCAAGCAGCTGGAGTACGCGGCGAAACTACCCGGCTGAGCGCCCCGGTTCCGGGTGCGGGACGGTAGCGGCCGCGGGTGACTGGTGAGTCGATCGAATCTTCCTGAGGATAATGCAATGCGAACTATGCAATCTCTGGTGGTGTTGGGATGCCTGGCCCTGTGGGTGAGTCGAGCCGGCGGGCAAGACGACGTGGCGGCGCTGGCAAGTGAGCTGGACGCGCCGGACGTCAGCGCGCGAATTGAAGCCTGCCAGGCTCTGGCGCGGCTGGGGGTCAAGGCCCAGACGGCCGTGCCGCAGCTGGTCAAGGCTCTGCAGGCGGACAGTGCGGAACTGCAGCGGGCAGCCGCGCTCGCGCTGGCCGAGATGGGTGAGGGGGCGGCAGCGGCGGTGCCAGCGCTGACCGCCAACCTGAAGTCCTCAGATGCCCTCGTGCGCAGCTACGCGGCCCACGCCCTGGGCGAGATTGGACCAGCCGCGCGGGAAGCCACCGAGGCGCTCATCGGCGCCCTGGCCGATCGGGAGGCGACGGTCCGCCGCGAAGCACGCGATGCGCTGCGCGACATCAAGCCGGGCAAGGAGGTGGCGTTGCCGTTGTTCGCCCGGATGCTGACGACCTCCGACCCGGCCGACGCGGCGGTGCCGGTGGCGACGCTGGCCGAAGCGGGAGCGGCCGCCGTCCCCGCCTTGACGGCCGCGCTGGACAATCCGGACGCCGCCTACTGGGCCTGCCTGGCGCTCACCGAGATCGGGGCGGCCGCGGCGCCGGCCGTGCCGCAGCTGGGCGCACAGCTCGACAGCAAGCAGCCGGAGGTGCGTTTGCAGGCGCTGCTGGCGCTGGCCGCCATCGGACCTGCCTCCCAGCCGCTGGCCGGGCGGATTGTCGAGCTGTTGGGGCACGATGAGGCGGCAGGCGTCCGCTATGCAGCCGCCTATGCGTTGGGAGCGCTGGGCGATCGCAGCGCCGCCCTGCCCGCGTTGACCGCGGCGCTGGACGACCAGGACGAGTTCCTCCGCGTCGTCGCCGCCTGGGCGTACGTGGGCCTGGTGGACAACGACGACTCCCCGGCGCTCGACCGGGCCGTGAAGATCATCGTGGACGGCATCTCGTCGGCCGACCATCGGGTGCGCAACGTGGCGGCCCGCGCGTTTGCCGATCCGGACCTGCCCCGCGAACAACTGCAGCCGGCGTTTGCCCGGGCGCTGCGCGGGATCGACGACCCGGCCCAGATGTCGGAGATCATTGCCGCGCTGGCGTCACTCGGCGCAGAGGTGGTGCCGCCCTGCATCCGTTCGCTGGAAGCCAAGGGTCCGCTGCGCATGGCAGCGCTCCAGCTGCTGGCCAAGGTCGGTGCTGACGCGGCGCCAGCGGTGCCGGCCCTCACCGCGACCCTCGCCGATGCGGATGCGGCCGTGCGGCAGGAAGCGCTGTTTGCACTCGGCGCGATCGGCCCGGCCGCGGCCCAGGCTACCCAGCCGGTCATAGCGCTGTTGCAGGACCAGGAACCGGACGTTCGCCACGCGGCCTGCTACGCGCTGGGCAAGTTCGGCCCCGACGCTCGGGCCGCTCTGCCGGCGCTGCAGAAGGCGGCCCAGAGCGACGACGAGTTTCTGCAGCTGGCCGCTGTGTGGGCCGCGCTGAAGATCGCCCCGGACGACGCCGCGCTGCAGCAAGCCGCCGTGCCGCACTTGATCAAGGGGCTCCAGGACGTGCGCGTCCACGTGCGGCTGGAATGCGCCTGCCTGCTGGGCGAACTGGGCGACGCCGCCCAGTCAGCCACCGCGGCGCTGCGGGCCGCGCAGCAGGACGAAAACCCAGACGTGCGGGCTGCCGCCACGCGGTCGTTGGAGTCACTGCAGAAGTGACCGCCGCGCGGTGCCCGTGGAAGAAAGCGCCGGTCCATCGAGCCGGGATGGGCCGGCCGGCGCCAGCGAGGGCGTCGGCGCTTGGACCCCCAGCTCCTCGAAGATCGACTCCGACGCATCGGGAAGCTCACCGGCGGGATCCGGCGCGGGGGTCGGCACCTGCTCGACGCCCGCTGCACCCGGCACCAGCTCTTCAATCATCCCCTCCGTCCGCTGCGGAGCCGGACCGCGACTGATCACGCGTGGACGCGTGACGCCGTAGTCCAGATAGTAGCTGGCGTCCCGCTCCCGCGCCTTGCCCAAGGCGTCCCAGTAGGCCTTCTTCGGCCAGGGGCCTTCGGCCAGCTGCACGTTGTTGTATTCCAGCAGCGACCCTTTGCGGAACTGCACGTTGGCAATTGACTTGTTGTACTCCGCCACCGCGCGGTAGAAATCGGCCTGCGCGTTGGCCCGCCGACGCTGGCTGTTCAACAGCAGATCCACCGCCGTGCCACCTTTGTCCGACTCCCCTTTGCCGCCTTCCACGATGGCCAACAGCGATTCCACCTCCTGCTCCGTGGCTACCCAGCGGTTGAAGTGCGTCTGCGCCACCTGGTAGTTGTAGTCCAGGTTCTGAATGGCTGTCGTCAGCAGGTGGGAGACATTCAGCTCCATGTCTTCCAGCCGGGCCTTCTCGCGCGCCAGTGCCAGCTCGCCGTTACGCACCCCCGCCATCTCCTTGCGGGCACCGATGCGCGGCGGCGTGAACTGCAGCCCGAAGCTGAACTCCTGGAAGTTGCCGTCCGTCAGTCCTTCCCAGGCCGTCGAACCTTCGGCGGCAAATGACGTCCCGCGCCGGCCGGCAGTGATCAGATCGTCCCCCATGCCCAGCCAGCTGTACTTGCCCACCAGATCCAGCTGCGGCAGCAGCTGGTTGCGGGCCAGGATCAGCTCCGTCTCACGCTGCTTCACCTGCCAGCGCTGCCGGCGCAGCTCCGAGCTGCGGACCAGCGATTCCGCATGCGCCGCCTGCCAGTCGTATTCAATGCGGGCCAGCGTCGGGCGGTCGGCCGGGCGCAACAGCTCGCCGTCCGTGGCCGCGATGCCCATGAGCCACCGCAGCCGGTTCTCGGCCACAAACAGATCGCGCAGCGCCGTTTCGGTCTGCGAACGGAAATAGAAGTACTGCTCGCGCGACTGCGCCTCACCTTGCGATGTGCCTTTCCCCCCCTTGGTCAGCTCGTACTCCTGACGCCACGTCCCCAAAGCGCTGTCCCGACCGATCTTCGACGTCTCCAGGAACCGGTAGCTGAATTGCAGGTCCCAGTAGGAGTTCTCCAGGTCCAGCAGCATGTTCCGGACCGCCGCCTCGAATTCCGTCACGGCGATGTCCGTGCGGATCCGCGACAGGATCAACGGCGCCCGGTTGACCTGCGCGCCGCTGCCCCGCAAGATCGGCTGCGTCGCCTGCACCGACATGACCGACAGCCAGTCGCTGTACAGCAGACGGGAAGGGTTGTTGTTGGCGTCGTACGTGGTCTCGTTCTTCACGGCAAAGGTGGTGCCCGTCGCCGTCCGCTTGGACAGAGCCGCCTCGAACTGCCCCGTGTCGCGGCGAAACAGGAACGCGTACAGAGACGAAACGCCCGAGTTCTGCGGACGGTCGGTCCGCTCCCAGAACACGCTGGTCGAGAACTGCGCGTCAAACTCCGACAACGCCGCTTCGACACCATACTGCGGATCGCTCTCAAACACGGCCGGATCGTACACCGTCATCGAACCGGCCGTCCGCGCCACCAGCCCGTCCGCGATCGTGAACTGCGTCAACGAACCCAGATTGCGAATCACCTTGCTGTTCTGCAACGCGATCGATACGCACTCTTCCAGCGTGACGTCGCGGAAATTGTTGAATTCGGCGTCGCTGAGCGTCAACGGTGACTGCGCCTGCGTGACTTCCGCCAGCGAGACCTGCTCAACGTCCGGGTTCTCCAGCTCCGTGACCGTGGCCACATAGTGTGACAGGTCACCGTCCTCATGCAGATAGAATGGCTGGGTCGGAGAACACCCGGTTGCAGTCAACACCATGATCAGCAGCAGGGCAATCAGGCGATGCAAAGGCCGGTTCATCGGTTGACGTTCCCTAACAAGGTTCGGTCTGCCGTGGCAAACGCAAACGGTCACGAGAGCATCAGACATCGCGCCACCCTCGACGTGTGGCACGTTGCCCGCAACACATTCCCCCCCTGACCGAACGTCACCAAGGCGAGCTCAGCGCAAACCTTGTTGTGGCGCAATCGGTACCGTCCTTATCGTCGACCCAGGCGTTAAACTTTGGCGATTCTCTGCAATCGGAAAAGTTTACCAATGCCGGGCGCCGTGCTGGACGCCTGCCCGCGTCCTATTTCACGCAAGCGTCCCAGCTTGCCGTCACAGATACATGCCCAGAAAGCCTTCCATCCGATCGCTTTCGGCCTGCAGACGCTCGATCCGCTGCCGCGTCTTCTCCAGATCGCCGGCCTCAATGAACCGATCGAATTCGACGCGGACCGCGTGTTGGACCGACTCGCGGAACCAACTGACGATCGGCTCGGAAAGCCAGGCACACGTTTCCCGCACCAATTCCACGGTCAAGTCGCTGCCTCGCGTGCAGCAATCGGCCGTATCGGTGAGTACCACCCCTTCAAACTGGAACTCGAGCATCCCGACTTCCGGGTGGTTTGTGAGATGATACACACAGCGGGCATTATGGAGATAATAGGCGTTGTGAGTGCCGTGTTTCCGCTGAGCTTCCACCAGGCGGGCGCAGAACTCCCGGAA
This sequence comes from Pirellulaceae bacterium, assembly GCA_036821925.1. Taxonomy (GTDB): domain Bacteria; phylum Planctomycetota; class Planctomycetia; order Pirellulales; family Pirellulaceae; genus JAAYDI01. The sequence continues at coordinate 3,574 of DAISIS010000026.1, read as the reverse complement.
CTTCGGGGAGGCGTCCGGGGGCGCATCCCAGCGTGCTACGCTGCGCAGCGGCAGGCAGTCGAACTGGATTTCCACCCAACGATCCATGTGCGGACCCTTTCGCTGTGGGACGGGCATCCTCGAGCCTGTCAATCGGCGCGGGCCAGCCGTGTGTCGGCCGGTGCGAGGACGGCTTGCAGCCAGGCGAGGCTGAGCCAACCGTCTCGCGTAGCCACGTGTTCCAGGTGCAGCTTGCCTGCCTTCTCCCAGCGGCCGGGCAGGGCAATTCCCTTGGTATCGAATTCGGGCTTGAACAGCGCGTCGAACTTCTCGCGCATGACGGTTCGCACGACGACCTGTTCCGGACTGAGCTGTCCGCGCTGATCAATATAGTCGACAGACACATCGCCCTGCCGGACCAGCCGGGCGCCGTCGGGAGTTTTTTGCAGCGAGTAGACGGCCGACATTTCGAGGGTCTTGGAAACGATGCGGTCCCCGAGTTTGAACCGCCGCCCACGGATCGCGAAGCGCAGCGTATTGTCGGCAAACACGGCGTTGACCGGGTCGTTGGCGGTGAAGGTGATGGCCCAGGGCTCTTTGTCATCTGAGAGCCGCAGGGCATCCGGGACTTCGATTTTGTTCTTCTGAAGCATCTCGATGAGTTTCTTGTCGGTCAACGTCAGACCGCCGATCATGGCGCGCGAGAAATTGCTGACCATCGATTCGTGCACGCGGACCGCCACATCATGCTTGCCGGCCACCGTCGGCGGGACGCTCGGCGCAGCCAGCTGCATGGCGCTGGCCTGCCGCCACACCACCCGGAGGAACCCTTTGCCGGTCTCGAACCGCATGTCTTGCGGGAACTCGCCACGTCGCAGCAGCGGTCGGCGGAACTTACTTTCATAGTTCTCGCGGGCTTCGGCCAGCAGCTCCACCGCCTGCCCGTCCATCTCGGTCGCAATCCGCTCCTCTGCATGCGCCGACCCGATCTGCTCCGCTTGCCGCTTGCTGCGTCCCGCCTTCTTCCAGGCAATGCGTTCAATGATCCGCCGCTTGGCCGCGATGTCGTCAATCGTGCTGTTGGTCGTGCAGCAGGCGGTCGCCTTGCCCGCCGTGAACCCGGTCGGCGTGAGTGACACCGGCAGAATCGCCTCCACATCGGTCACACCACGAGTGAGTATCTGCACCCCGCGGTTGTACCCCACGTTGGTGGAGTTCACCGTGCCTGTCAGCACAACCTGAAGATGGGCCGCATTCGAGTGATCCAGGAACCGCACGTGCGTGTGACCGGTCAACAGAGCCCGCCCGAACATGGCGGTGCCCAGGATACAGTCCTCCACGTCCGATTCCCGGCAGACGGCCTCCCCCATCCCCTGCGACACCAGCCGTTCCGAAATCTCCGCATACAGGTTCGGTTTCCAGTGTCTCTCCCGCACTGCTGACACCAGCCCCGGAGATTGTTGAGCACCTTCCAGCCAGCCGAGCAGCTGCCCGATCTGCTGCCGCAGGTCCGTCGTCGGATTGGCGTCGTACTGCGGGAGTTTCTCGATCAGCGCATCCAGCTGTCGCTGGTAGTTCTCGGCCAGCTGCGCGTCGCCGGTCACGGCCAGAGCCGTCAGATAAGCGCGCAGCTCGTCCCGCACTTGAGTGAACACCGGCAATTCGAGGCTTCCGTAATCCTGGTAGTACTTCGAGGCAATCGCTCCCAACTGCCGTGTGTCGGGCCCTTCGTCCTTGGCCAGTTCGGCCCGCATGTCGTCCCACTGCAGGTACTCTCTCCACCGCTTGGCATTGTCCGCAGTACCGCGCTGCAAGGCCCGATCCAGACGCTCAATCTTCCGCTGCAGCTGCACTTTGGCCCGCGACGCGTGGTCAGCCGCCAGCGGTCGAAACTGAGCCTTGGCCGCCTGAGCCAACTCCACCAGACTGGCAGTCGGCAGGTCCGACGCGTCCTTTTGCCTGGGCACAACCGGCGGTGCCGCGCCCACTGTGCCGTCCAGAAATCCATATCCCAGGCAGAAGATGAACGCCACCGCAATCCGTGTGTTGCACCGCATGTCGGTCCTCCAGCAAGACCTTATCCTAATGTCCGGCGTCATAGTCCTCTCGGCCACCACCACTTCCCCATCTTCTACTACCTGGGTGAGCCGCAAAGGGCACTTAACGGTAAATCATTATGCAGTTTCTGGTGTCCGCGTGAATACCCCGTCTTGACAACGGACATTGCCTGCGGGCAGGCTGGTTAGCTTGGAGTTTGTGGGCCTGGAAGGCATGGGTGCAAAGTGACTGCTGGGAAGTGCGATTCCCTGCAGCTTCTGTGCCTGTCGTGCATTGCGTAGCGGCAGCAGTCGTTTTGCCCGAACAGATCAGAAGGAGGGACGTATGACAGTGCGTGTTATGACGGCAGCTTGGATCGTGACGGTGGCATGTGCCAGTTGGGCGGGAGCAGAGGAGGCGACATCTCAGTGGCTCGACAGTTACAGTGCGGCCATGGCGCAAGCCAAGCAGTCCGGCCGCCAGATGATTGTGTACTTTCACCAGGACGATTTAAAGCTAGCGGAGGACAAACTGGCGCAGAAGCTCATTCATGACAAGGTTCTGCGCCCGCTGGCGGACCAGAGTGTACTGGTGCGAGTGCCGATGAGCAGCCGGGGGCACGTGGGTGGCCAGGAGATCCAACTGGTCGGGCACGCGTCGTTTGCGGAGTTGCAGGGTCAGCCGGGTCTGGCGATCATCGACTTCACCGACCCCAAGAGCGATTTGTACGGGCATGTGATCAGCATCTATCCACTGAGTCTGCCGGGCGCGCTCTCCGGACATAGCCTCCAGGCCCTGCTCACGCTGCCGCACGGTTCGTTGACCCAGCGCACGTTGATTCTGGCGGTGCGGATCCACCCCGAAGGGCCAGCCAGCGCGGATGGCGTGTTTCTCACCACACTGGCCAAAGAGTCTGAGAGCCACTCGCAGCTTCAGGCCCGCATCAATCGGCAGGGCCATCACAACTGGGATTCGCGGTTTCACCGCATTTCCGCGCGTCTGCCGGGGGGACATGCGGCCAAGGAAGTCTGTGCCGAGAGCTGGCCAGGCATGGGCCTGATTGCCGCAGCTCTCGACTGCGTCCACAGCTGGCGGCAATCCTCCGGGCACTGGAGTGCCGTGCGGAACCAGCAGCCCTATTATGGCTACGACATGAAGCGTGGCAGCAATGGCATCTGGTACGCAACCGGCATATTCGCCTCCCGCTGATAGCCCTTCCGCCGGACGTTGAGTGGTAATGACGTGGGGCTCGCCGTGCAGGTGTCGGCGAGCCCACGGGGCGGCGGGTATCTAGGCAGACTGGGGGCACGCGGCCGATCAGGTGCGCGCGTGCAGGCCCTACAGCCGTCATGACCGGTCAAGTGGCGCGCAGATTGTTGCGTTTCCGCGACGCCACACGACGAAAGAACGCCACATCTTGCCCGATCGCGTGCTACGTTTTCGGGGGAGAATGTCGCACCACGGATAATGGACGGTCGGTCATGAAGGAATTCACCCGCAGAGCATGGATTGTGCCATGGTGGCTGGTGACCGGCGCGCTGCTGGTAACCGGCTGCCA
>DAISIS010000025.1:0-20854 GCA_036821925.1 Pirellulaceae bacterium | reverse complement strand
ACGAGCCCCGCAGCGGCAGCATGCTGAGCCGGGTGGTGGCCGAGGTGTATCCCGTCTACGAGCAGCGGCTGGTGGCGGCCAACGCCGTGGACTTCGACGACCTGCTGATGCACGTCGCCCGGCTGCTGCGGGACAATGCCGAGCTGCGGGCGATGCTGGACGAGCGGGTCGAGTACATCCTGGTGGACGAATACCAGGATACGAACCTGGCGCAGTACGCCATCGTCCGCGCGCTGTCGGTCGATCACCCGAATCTGGCAGCCACCGGTGATCCGGACCAGTCGATCTACGGCTGGCGTGGGGCGACGATCCGCAACATCCTGGAGTTCGAACAGGATTTCCCGTCTGTCACGGTGGTCCGGCTGGAGAAGAACTATCGCAGCACCAAGTGCATCCTCCGCGCTGCCGACCGGCTGATCGCGCACAACGCGGAGCGGAAGGAAAAGACGCTCTACACCGACAACCCCGAGGGCCGGCCGGTGCGAGTGGTCGTGTATCCGACCGGCCGTGACGAAGCGGACGGGATTGCAGCGCGGATTGCCAACGAAGTGGCGGCCGGCCTGCGCCGCCCGCGCGACTATGCGATTTTCTACCGCACCAACGCCCTGTCGCGGGCCCTGGAACGCGCACTCAAGTCGGTGCGGATGCCGTATCAGATCGTACGGGGCCTGGAGTTCTACCAGCGGAAGGAGATCAAGGACATCCTGGCCTACCTGCACCTGCTGTGCAATCCGGCCAGCGATATCGCCTTGCTGCGCGTGATCAACACCCCGCCGCGGCGGATCGGCAAGACGGCCGTCGCGCACCTGAAGCGCCATGCGGCGCACCACCGCATCCCGCTGCTCAGCGCCGCGCGCGAGGCGGGTCTGATCGAATCGCTGGCCAAACGCACGGCGGTGGAAATCGCCCGATTCGTCGCCCTCTACGACGCCATGCGCTTGGCCGGGGATGAGACGGTGGAGGAAGTGATCGGGCGCGTGTTCCATCACACGCAGTACCGCGAGTGGGTGGCGGCGTCTGAGTCCGAAGAAGACCAGCAGCGGGTCGAGAACCTGGACGAGCTGCTGACCGACGCGCGCGAGTTCGACGAAGCGCACATCGAAGACGGAGGGCTGGAAGCGTTTCTCGAGCAGGCATCCCTGGTGTCCGATGTCGACGACTGGAACACCGAAACCGATCGCGTCACCATGATGACCTTGCACGCCGCCAAGGGGCTGGAGTTCCCCGTGGTCTTCATCGTGGCGGTGGAAGATGACCTGCTGCCCCATGTGCGCAGCCAGGAACACCCGCATCAGGTGGAGGAGGAACGCCGGTTGCTCTTCGTCGGCATGACCCGGGCCAAGGAAGAGCTGCATCTGAGCGCCGCTCAGCTCCGCACGCTGCGCGGCAACCAGAAGCCCGCAGCGGCCAGCCCGTTCCTGTTCGAACTGCCGACCGATGAACTGGAACTGGTCGGCACGCTCGGCGCCGGAGCCGCCTGCGTCGGAGACTGGTCCGAAGCCGACGACCTGCCCGCCGATGATTACGATGATGTTGATATGCTGGACATGGGGAATGACTTCGACGAGTACTTCCAGGACGATGCGACACCGCGCCGCAAACCACGGTCCGGCAAGCAGCAGCCGCGGCCGGCACGCGCCGTCCGTCCGTTGGTCACGGCCGCCGAACTGGTCGGCCGCCAGGGCCCCACACCCGCCTGCTCACCCGACTCGTTCCACCCCGGCATGGTCGTCGCGCACCCGCAGTACGGAGTGGGGAAGATCGTGGCGCTGAGCGGCACCGGCGTGAAACGTTCGGCCACCGTCCAGTTTGCAGGCGAACAGACGCTGCGGCGGTTCCGACTTGCCTTCAGCCCGCTGCGTCCCGCCCGCGAGTGACCCTCGTGCCGGCTGAGCGACCGTCATTTCTCCGGGCAGACCAACCGGGTATCCTATCACTATCCGCACCGGCGCAACGCCGCTACACCCCCGTGGAGATGGCCCGACCATGCCTCCAACCTGCACCAGGATCGCCCAGCTCAAGTCGCCTGCAGCGCTGCGGGAGCGGCTGACCGAGTTGGGCCTGGACCTGCCGGTGGACGACGCAATCCTGACAGCCGCACAGTCCTCGCCGCTGGCCGCGCCGGTCCGGATGGGACCCCACACGGTCGGCAACCGGTGGTGCATCCATCCCATGGAAGGCTGGGATGCGCACCCCGACGGGTCCCCCTCGGATCTGACCCTGCGGCGTTGGGAGCACATCGGATGCAGCGGCGCGAAACTGGTCTGGGGTGGCGAAGCAGCGGCCGTGCAGCCGGACGGCCGGGCCAATCCGCACCAGACGCTGGCCACACCCGGCAACCGGGCCGGACTGGCACAGCTCATCACACGGCTGCGGCAGGCCCACCGCGCGCGGTTCGGCAATACGGAGGATCTGGTTGTCGGGCTGCAACTCACGCACTCCGGACGATTCGCACGCCCCGAATCGGCACAGCTCCAGCCGCGCATCGCCGCCCATCATCCGCTGCTGGACGCGAAGTTCGGCATCGAACCCGACGACGAGTCGGTGGTCGTGTCGGACGCCGAGCTGGAACAGCTGCTGGACCGCTATGTGGCCAGCGCCGGCGTGGCGCGCGAAGTGGGATTTCAGTTCGTCGACATCAAAGCCTGTCACGGGTACCTGCTGCACGAGCTGCTCGGCGCCCGGCGCCGGCCCGGTCCGTATGGCGGGGATTTCGCCGGCCGCACACGGGCGCTCAAGACCATCATCGAACGCGTCCGACACACGTATCCGGACCTCACGATCGGCGTCCGGCTGAGCGTCTTCGACACGGTTCCCTACCGGCCTGGCGCGGACTGCGGCGAACCGGTGCCGTACGCCCAGCAATTGCCCTACGAGTTCGGTTTCGGCATCGATGCCTCCAATCCGCTGCAGTACGACCTGCGTGAGCCGATCCGCCTGCTCCGCGAACTCCACGCCTGGGGGGTGGCCGCGGTCAATATCACGTGCGGCAGCCCCTACTACTGCCCGCACATCCAGCGGCCGGCCCTGTTCCCGCCCAGCGATGGCTATCAGCCGCCGGAGGATCCGCTGGTGGGCGTCTGCCGGCTGATCCAGGCGGCCCGAGAGTGCCACGCCGCGGTCCCCGAACTGCTCTGCATCGGCACCGGCTATACCTACCTGCAGGACTACCTGCCACACGTCGCCCAAGCCGTCGTGCGGGACCACTGGATCGATGTCGTCGGCATGGGACGCATGCTGCTGGCATACCCCGAACTGCCCAGCGACTGCCTGCAGCGCGGCAGCCTGCAGCGCAAGCGGATCTGCCGCACATTCAGCGACTGCACGACCGCCCCGCGCCACGGGCTCGTCTCCGGTTGCTACCCGCTCGATGACTTCTACAAGACCCGCCCCGACGCCGACGCGTTGAAACAGATCAGGAGAAAATGACGGATGACGAAGGACGGAAGCACGAAGGAAGAACGAATGACGAAGTGGGAATGAGTTGTGGAGGATGCCGGCCGGAGGCGGGTTGGCTGCGATCGGTGGCCATCCGGATTCCCCGCACCCCATCGCACCCAACACGCCCCCCGGCATCAGGTCATTCGTCATTAGTCATTCCCTCGTGCTTCCGTCATTCGTCATCCGTCATTCCCTCCCCTCTGCTTACCTCATGGCACCCCCGTGCACGGTCCACTAAGATGTCCACAGCCATGGAGTCATGCCAGGTGGACACTGCGTCGCGCCCGTTGACCGACTTGGCGCGGCGTCTGGAAACGTATGCAGGCTTCTCCGCGGCGGTGGCGGAACTCCAGGCGGGACGTTCGGCCACATTCGACGGAGTGGTGGGGGCATCCTGCGCGCTGTTGGCGGCCGGGCTGCTGCAGCAGGCCCCCGGACCGCTCGTGATCGTGTGCCGCAGCGAGGATGTGGCGGACCTGGTTGCCGACGATCTGAAGATGTTTGCGGGCGGGTCGCCGCAGCGTCTGCCGGCCGGAGACACAACGGTTGGCGAGCAGTCGCTGCAGGACGACACGTACGGGCAGCGGCTGCGGGCGCTCAAACACCTGGAGCAATGGCAGGCGAGGCGTCCGGCGTCTGCCGCGACGGACGACGGGCTGCTGGAACGGGTGGTCGTGACCAGCATGCCGAGCCTGATGCAGCGGGTGCCGCAGCGGCAGGCCGTAGCGGCGTGTACGCGGCGGCTGGCCACGGGGGATCCCCTGGACGGCGAGGAGTTGCGGGCCTGGCTGGTGGCCAACCGGTACCATGCCACCACCGCCGTGCAGTTGCCCGGTGAGTTCGCGGCGCGGGGCGGCATCGTGGACGTGTTTGCCGCCGACTGGGACCGCCCGGTGCGTCTGGAACTGCTGGGGGACCAGCTGGAGTCGATTCGCCGCTTCGACCTGGAATCCCAGCGCAGCATTGAGACGCTGCACGCGATTGAAATCACGGCGTTGCGCCCGGACACGCACCGCACCGCGCTGCTGACCGACTATCTGACTCCCCGCACCTGGGTGCTGCTGATCGAGCCCGACCAGGCGTTGGCGGAAGCAGCGCGGCAATTCGCACGTCTGGAATCGACTGACGGGGTGGCCAGTCCGGACGCGGTGACCCGGGCGTTATGGCAATTCCCGCTGGCGCTGGCCGGGTCGGTCGCGCCGGCCGGGCCGGGGCCCACCTGCCGGCTGCCGATCGAATCGGTCGAGCGGTTCAGTGGGGACATTGCCCGGGTGCGGGAAGAGCTGGATCGCAGCGTGGCCGACCACGAGGTGTACCTGATCGCCCGCATGGAGGCGGAACTGCAGCGGCTGGGAGAGATCTTCGCGACGACCCAGCTGGCGCAATCCGGGCGTCTGCACCTGGTCGTTGGCACGCTCTACGAAGGGTTCCGTCTGGTTGCCGAACGGCTGGTGCTGATTAGCGGGGCGGAGCTGTTTCAGCGCGGGGAACTGCGCCGCGCCCCGCGGCGGCGACTGGGCAAGGCGATCGACAGCTTCCTCGAGCTGCGCGAGGGGGATCTGGTGGTGCACCTGGCGCACGGGATCGGCCGGTACCGGGGCCTGCGGAAGATCGAGAAGCATGGGCGGGTGGAAGAACACCTGGTGATCGAGTTCCACGCCAACGCGCGCATCTACGTCCCGGCGCAGCGGATCGGCCTGGTCCAGAAGTACGTGGGAGGCACCAAGAGCCGCCCGGCGCTGGCGCGGATCGGCGGCAAGACGTGGGTCCGTCAGAAGGCGGCCGCCGAAGCGGCCGTCGTCGACCTGGCCGGCGAGATGCTGGAGATCCAGGCGGCGCGCCAGGCACGGCCAGGCATCGCCTTTGCCGCCGATTCGGAATGGCAGCAGGAATTCGACACGTCGTTCCCGTACACCGAGACGGTCGACCAGCTGGCGTCCATCGAAGCCATCAAACACGATATGCACCAGCCGCGTCCCATGGATCGACTGCTCTGCGGCGACGTGGGGTTCGGCAAGACCGAAGTGGCCATGCGCGCGGCGTTCAAGGCGGTCGACAGCGGCTACCAGGTGGCGATCCTGGTCCCGACCACCATCCTGGCCGAACAGCACTTCCAGACGTTCCGCCAGCGGATGGCGGAGTTCCCGTTCGACATCGCACGGCTCAGCCGGTTCTGCCTTCCGCAGGAACAGCGTGAGATCGTCGAGGGGCTGGCCACCGGACGGATCGACATCGTGATCGGGACGCACCGGCTGGCCTCGGATGACATCCGCCTCTACAACCTCGGACTGGTCATCATCGACGAAGAACAGCGGTTTGGCGTCGAAGTGAAGGAGCGGCTCAAACGGCTGCGCAGCACGGTCGATGTGCTGACGATGACGGCCACGCCGATCCCCCGCACCCTGCATATGTCGCTCGTCGGCGTCCGCGATATCTCGAACCTCGAGACGCCTCCCGAAGACCGCCTGGCGGTCGAGACGCAAGTGACCCGCTTCGACCCCGGCTTGATCCGCCACGCTGTGCTCCGCGAACTGAATCGCAACGGGCAGATCTACTTCGTCCACAACCGCGTCGAAGACATCGAGAAGCTGGCCAAACGCCTGCAGTTCATCGTCCCGGAAGCGTCGCTCCGCATCGCCCACGGCCAGATGCCCGAAACGGAACTCGAACGCGTGATGGTCGACTTCGTCCATCATCGGTTCGATATCCTGCTGGCCACAACGATCGTCGAAAGCGGCCTGGATATCCCCAACGCCAATACGATCTTCGTGGACGAGGCCAATCGCTACGGACTGGCCGATCTGCACCAGCTGCGGGGACGCGTCGGCCGCTACAAACACCACGCCTACTGTTACCTCCTGCTCGATCCGGGCACCCAACTCACCCCCAACGCCGCCCGCCGCCTGCGCGCCATCGAAGAATTCAGCGATATGGGGGCTGGATTCGCCATCGCCATGCGCGATCTGGAAATCCGCGGGGCCGGCAACCTGCTGGGCACCCAGCAGAGCGGCCACATCGCGACCGTCGGCTACGAACTGTACTGCCAGCTGCTCGAAGCGGCCGTGCGGCGCCTCAAACAGCTGCCGCCCATCGTCTCGCTCGACGTGCACATCAACCTCCCGGGCGAAGCGCTGTTCCCGGCCGAATACGTGCCCGACTTGCGCGCCAAGATCGACCTGTACCGGCGGCTGGCCCAGATCGCGGGCGTCGACCAGCTGCACGAATACCGCCAGGAGCTGGTGGATCGCTTCGGCTCCCCCCCCGCGCCGGTCGAACGACTGCTGGAACTGGCCGAACTGCGGATCGACGCCGCAATCTGGCAGGTTTCGGCAATCTACGTCGAGGACACCTACCTGGTGTTCCGCTACGAGAACCGGGCCCGCGTGGAGCAACTCGCGCGGCTCGGCGGCGGCCGGCTCCGCATTGTTGACAAGCAGCATGCCTATCTGCCGGCCGAGCAGGCAGTTGCGGATGCGGACCGAATCCTGCACCTGGCGAAATCGGTGTTGCGACCCGCGCGCTAGGCCGACTATAATCCCGCCCCGCATCTGTCCATGGGATGGGTATCGTACCTGCAGAAGGAACAGCGGCAATTCGCATGGCTGGCATTCAACTCCGATTGTTCGTCGAACGCGCCGCGCTCTGCGGGCTGCTGATCAGCCTGCTGGTGCGCGCAGGTGTCGGCCAGGAAGGAATGGTCCGGGCGCTGCCGCCACACCTGGTGAGCATGGTGACCAACCCGACGGAACAGGTCGCGTTTGTGGGCGATCAGACCATCCTGGCCGGCGACCTGCTGCCCGCCGTCGATCAGGCGCTCCAACAGTACGCTGGGAAAGTGTCGGCGGACGATATGCAGCAGCAACGCGCGCTGTTCGTCAAACAGATGCTGCCCCGCAAAATCGAAGTCAAACTCGTGATGGTCGACTTCTGGCGCTCCATCCCCGCCGACAAACAGAAAGACGTACTGGCCAATATCGAAAAGCAGATCGACAAGCAGTACTACGACGAACAGGTCCCCGAAACCATGAAACTGCTGGGCGTCGACTCCCTCGCCACGCTCCAGGAAAAACTCAAACAGTTCGGCACCAGCATTGAAGCGCAAAAAGCGGAGTTCCGCGAACAGATGCTGGTCAAGTCCATGATCCAGCAGAAGGTCGCACGGGAACCCGTGATCACGCACGATCAACTGCTCCGGTACTACCACGAACACAGCCACGATTATGACATCCCGGCGCGCGCCCGCTGGGAACAACTGAGCGTCCGGTTCGATAAGTTCCCCGACCGTGCGTCGGCCGATCAGGCCATCGTGGAGATGGGCAATCAGGTGCTGCGGGGCGCGGAATTCGCCGCGGTCGCCCGGAAATTCTCGCAAGGGGCCACCGCCACCGATGGCGGTTGGTATGACTGGACCACCCAGGGCAGCCTCGTGTCCGAAGTCCTGGACCACGCCATCTTCACGCTGCCGGTCAGCGAAATGAGCCTCAAACTGGAGGACAAGACTGGCTTTCACATCGTGCGCGTACGCGAACGCCAGGAGGCCCGCCGCATCGAATTCACCGAAGCCCAGGCGGACATCCGCGCCACCCTCCAGGAAGAAGCCCGCAAACGGCAGATTCGCGAGTACGTCGACAAACTCCGCCGCGATACCTACATCTGGACGATCTTCGACCAGTTGGAAGGCGAGACCTGACCAGGCCCCTCCTCCGCCTTCAACCACCCCCCCATCCGAACAACTCTTCTTGCCCGCAATGTGCCGCGTGCGAGCTAGACTTCTTGCAGGTTCCTGCCGCGTTTCACCGCATTGCACGATTGGAGCTGGCTCTGTGACGCTCAACACGCCTCTCACGTCCCGAGTAACCAAATCGCACCCTTCCTGGCATCTGCTGCTGGCGCTGGATCTGGCCGAGCGTGCGCTGCTGCTCGGGCTCTTCGGTTGGATGGTAGTACGGATGTTCGGCGCGTATGCGACGAAGGGGGTCTGGGCAGACATGATCCTCATTCCGTCCGAGGGAATTGTGGTCTTGCTGATCCTGATCCGGCGGACCACGGTGCACGTCTCGCGCCGGCCAACCGATTGGCTGCTGGCCTTCACAGCGGCCACCGCGCCGTTGCTCGTACAGACCAGCATGGGGCGTCCGTTCCTGGCACCCATCATCGGCGCCGCGCTGATGTTCACCGGCATGGCCATCCAGATCTACGCCAAGATCGCCCTGGGGCGCAGTTTCGGATGCGTACCGGCCAATCGCGGTGTGAAATTGTCCGGCCCGTACCGGTACGTCCGGCACCCCATGTATGCCGGCTACATGCTCACGCACCTGGCCTTCTTCCTGTTGAACCCTACCGCTTGGAATCTGGCGATGTATGCCCTGTGTGACTCGCTGCAGGTCCCCCGGCTGCTGGCTGAGGAACGCCTGCTGCGGGACGATCCGCAGTACCAGGACTACGTTCAGACCGTCCGCTATCGCCTGCTGCCCGGCGTGTTCTGAAGAACGCCCCAGACTGCCCACACACCGCAGCATAACCGACGCAGTCAGCGCAGAACCCCCAGCTACAGCGACAGAAACAATCGCGCCGGTTCATCTTACGAGCGGGTAATTAACTGTCCGATAAGCAATGCGGTACGCCGTGTTCTGGCCCGCGCGCCGTGGGCGCCGGGTGCTCGGAATCTTCAGTGGTGGGGCACATGACAATGCAGGCACGTTGGCTGGTTGGGGCAGCGATCGTGGCGCTGGTGGCAATCAGCGGAGGGAGTCGTGCGTGCGCCGACACGCTGTGGGCGGTGAGCATGCGGCGGGCCATCCAGAGTCCGGCGGACGGTCCCCGCCAGTTTCCGGCTGTGGTGACGGCATTAGACATCCAGCCGCACGGGCGGCTGATCGCGGCCGCGGGTGACGACCACGTGATCCGCATCTGGAACATGGACGACGGGACGCTGGCCCACCGTCTGGTCGGCCACGACGACTGGGTACGCGCCGTGGCGTTTTCTCCGGATGGAGCGGCGCTGGTGTCGTCGGGCAATGATCGCCGCGTGCTGTTGTGGGACGTGGCGACGGGTGCGCTCAAAGGGCAGCTGGCCGCCTATAACCACGCCGTCGGCACGGTCGCCTTCAGCCACAGCGGTCGCTGGCTGGTGACCGCCGGCTTTGAAGACAAGTTATCTATTCTCGACGTGACGCAGCAGTCAGCCGAGCAGGAACTGCGTTGCGGCTGCCCCGATCTGCGCGCGATTGCGATCTCCGAAGACGATCGCCACGTGGCGGTGGCCGGTCGTGACGGGACGATCCGCATCTGGGATCTCACGTCGCGGGAGCTGGTGCGGGAGAACAAGGCGCACGCGCTGCGCATCCGGGCAATCGCCTTTGCGCAGGAGGGCACGCAGCTGATTTCGGGTGGCGAAGACCGCGTGGTGCGGGTGTGGAACTGGCAGACGGACGGCCAGTCCTACACGTTGCCCGAGCAACCGGCCAAGATCCTGGCGATGGTCAAGTGCGGGGGGCAGGTGGTAGCGACCGCCGGCAGCGACAACGTCATCCGCCTGTGGGACCTGACGGCCCGCAGTGAACTGGGCCAGTTGACGGGTCATGTCGGGTCGGTATCCGCACTGGCCTATCAGGACGGGACGCTGGTTTCGGGTGGCTTCGACACGTTTCTGCGCATTTGGCAAGTGCCGGACCCGGTGGAGGATGGCGTACGTTCCGCCCAGCGCGAACGATAGCCGTAGCAGACAAGACGACATTGCCGATGTCCGCGCATCGGCCCCTTGGCCGCGTGACCGCGCCGAGCGGCACGGGCCCACCAAGACCCACTTCGTTTGGAGCAGGGAGGCTTATCGTGGGACTGTTCTCGCATCTTCTGCCCTGGCCGCGCCGGCACCGCGCCCGCGACAGGCGTGCGGCGGCACCAGCGCTCGAGCGGCTGGTGCGGCGTTGCCAGTTCGAAACCATGGAAGCGCGCCGCCTGCTGGCGGCCAGTCCGATCGAACTGGGCACCGTGTTCATTGAGGAGGATCTGGGTTCGGACCTCCACGGCGACCGGTTCGAAGTGCAGTTTAAAGGTGGGGCAGCCGGCACCCAGTTGACGCGGCTGGTCATCAATGGCGACCGCGGCGCACCGGGGCTGGGCATGAACGACCTGGTGTTCGACACCCAGACGGGCGGGCTCGGTGCTGATCTGGCGGCCGGGTTCAAACTCGAGCAGCTGGTCTCGCGCAATCCGAACGCGCGGGTCGAGGCGCACGTGAGCGACGGGGATCTGGTACTGGTGCTGGATCTCCACGGCTTCTGTGCCGGCGACAAACTGGTCTTCTCGATCGACGTGGACGAAGTCCAGTACTTCGATCCGGCGACGACAGACCTGCGGACGATCAATGAAGGCATTGACCCGATCACGTCCGGCGTGGAGTTCCAGAGCACGTTGCTGACCGCCACGTTCGCCGTGCCGCACTACCAGGATGCGGAAGGGAGCGCCCTGTTCTGGAACCACTACGACGCGGCGTTGCAGACCAGCGGCCTGGACCTGTCGGAGGACAATGTGGACGGGAAGCGCGACCGCACGGCCGCCGCATTCCTGAACGTGCAGCAGGTGGTCATGCCGGCGGCGATCAGCGGCTATGTCTACGCCGACAACGACAACGATGGCATCCGCGACGCGAACGAGCGCGGTCTGGCGGGGGTCACCGTCCATGTCATTCCCATCGACACGCTCGAACCGCAACAGCGGGTGACGCGCGTGACCGACGCCAACGGCTACTACGCCGTGAGCGATCTGTCGCCGGGCACGTACCGGGTGGTGGAAGTGCAGCAGCCGGCCGGGTATCTCGACGGGCTCGATACGCCCGGTACGGTCAACGGCGCAGCGCGGGGCCGCGCCGTCAATCCGGGTGACAGCATCGAGGACATCTTCCTCGGCGGCGGCGAGCAGGGGCGCGAATACAACTTTGGCGAGATCCTGCCGGTGTCGATCGCCGGCAGCGTGCACCTGTCCAACAGCGACGGCGACTGCTACAACGTCTGCCAGTCCTGCCAGCCGCTGGTGGGCGTCACGATCGAGCTGTTCGACAGCGCCGGCCGGCGGGTGGCCCAGACGCAGACCGATGCCCACGGCGACTACTCGTTCTCCGGCCTGGTACCCGGCCTGTACACGGTCATCGAGACGACTCCGGCCGGACTGATCGACGCCGGCGCGTTTGCCGGCACCGTCGACGATCAGGTGCGGGGCCAAGTCCTCGATGCCAACACGATCACCCACATCCAGCTGGCGGCGGGGGACGACGGCCAGGACTACGACTTCTGCGAACACGAACCGTCGTCGATCTCCGGCTACGTCTACCACGACCGCAACAACAACGGGTTGCGCGAGGCGGGCGAGGAGGCGATTGCCGGCGTGACGGTCACCCTGCGGGACCAGGACGGCCGGCAGGTGGCCACCACACAGACCAACGCGCAAGGGTTCTACCAGTTCACCGGCCTGCTGGCCGGCTCGTATCAGCTGGCTGAAGCGCAACCCGCCTCCTGGCTCGACGGCCAAGACACGGTGGGCCGGATCGACGGCGTCGTGCGCGGCACGGCCGCCACCAACGACGTCCTCAGCGGCGCACAGCTGCGTTGGGGTTCCACCGGCGTGGACTACAACTTCGGCGAATTGCTGCCGGGCAGCCTGCAGGGGCTGGTGTTCGCCGACATCGATCGCGACTGCGTCCTCGATGCGACCGAGTACCCGCTTGCCGGGGTCCGCCTCGAACTGCTCAACGATCGTGGCGCGGTCGTGGCGACCACCTACACAGACAACGCGGGACACTATCTGTTCGAGCTGATTGTGCCGGGGACCTACGCCGTGCGCGAGACGCAGCCGGAAGGGTACTTCCAAGGCAGCCAGCGCGCGGGATCCCACGGCGGCGACGCCTCGGTCGCCGACCTGATCTCGCAGATTCCAATCGGGTCCGGCGAACAGCTGACCGACTACGACTTCTGCGAGGTCGTGCCGGGCGGCATCACGGGCCTTGTCTACGTCGACCCGAACCGGAACGACCGCTTCGACACCGGCGAAACCGTGCTGGCCGGCGTCACCGTGCAACTGCTCGACAGCGCCGGCCGCGTCGTGAGGACGACCGCCACCGACGCGGCGGGGCGGTACCAGTTCACGCAGCTCGAGCCGGGTGTGTACGGCGTCCACGAACTGCAGCCGTCCGGCTACTTCCACAGCGGACAGCAGGCCGGCTCGCATGGCGGCAACGACCAGGTGGCCGATTTCATCACGGCCGTGACGATCGGCGGAGGAGAACGCCTCACCGAATACAACTTCTCGGAACTGGCGCCGGCGGCCCTCGCCGGCTACGTGTTCCAGGACGGAGCGGCCTTGCAGACCGACGACGGGTTGCTGCCCGGAAACATCGCCGAACTCCGGGACGGATTGCGCACGGCCGACGATCAGCCGATTGCCGGGGTCGTCCTGGAGCTGCGCGATGGCCAGACCGGCGCACCGATCCTGGCGCAGCAGGCGCTGCCGGGCGCCTACGCGGAGGGACCCATTACGACGGTCACGGACGCGCACGGCTTCTACCGGTTCCACAGCCTGCCTCCCGGCAGCTACGCCGTGTACGAAGTGCATCCCAGCGGCTACCTCGACTACCTGGATACGCCGGGCACGACGACCGGCACCGCGTTCAACGGCGATTCGCCGGAACTGGACGCCCTCAAGGACCAGCTGGTGAAAGACCCGGCCTCCGACGCCATCGTGCGGATCTCCGTCCTCTCCGGCCAGACGTCGCAGGAAAACAACTTCAGCGAACTGATGGTGGGGCGCACGCCACCGCCGCTCCCCCCGCCGCCGCCGATCGAACCGTTCCGGTACAGCCCGTACGTGCCGCCGGTGCCCCCCGGAGTGCCGTGGAATCCGACACCGGTCGACCAGCCCCGCACCATCGACCATGTGCCCGTGTATCAGGCGAGCAACGCGTTGCCGATGACCTGGCACCTGAGCGTCGTCAACGGCGGCAGCCCCCGCGGCGACAGTCCGGATACCGATCCGGCGCAGGGCCGGTGGCGCACCGTTTCCTACCTGAACCACACCGAATGGGTTTCGGTAGCCATGCACCAGGGTTACTGGACACTGCCGGCCGGCGTGGCGAACGGCACGAGTGCACTCGCGTTCGGCCTGCCTGGCGCGCGGCCTGTGAGCGGCGATTTTGACGGCGACGGCGTGTGCGAAATCGGCGTGTATCATGAAGGCCAATGGTTCATTGACCTCAACGGCAACGGCCGCTGGGATGAAGACGACCTGTGGGCGCAGCTCGGCACGCAGGAGGACCTGCCGATCGTGGGTGACTGGGACGGCGACGGCAAAGACGACATCGGCATCTTCGGCCCCGAGTGGCGTGGCGACGACCGGGCGATTGCGGCCGAACCGGGCCTGCCCGATCCGCACAACGAGTTCCGCCGTCTGCAGCGCGTCAACGGCAACCCGCCCAAGAACCTGCCGCCGGAACCGGCGGAGGCCACCAGCGGGCGCCGCGTCCTGAAACGCACCGCCGCCGGCGCGCCACGCGAAGATGTGATCGACCACGTGTTCCGCTTCGGCATCGGCGTCGATCTGCCGGTCGCCGGTGACTGGAACGGCGATGGCATCCGCTCCATCGGCGTGTTCCGTGCCGGCACCTGGCTGCTCGACCTGGATGGAGACGGCCGGCACACACACCGCGACACCGTCGTCCACTTCGGCGCTGACGGCGACCTGCCCGTGGTCGGCGACTTCAATGGCGACGGAATCGACGACATCGGCGTCTTCCGCCGCGGCACCTGGCACATCGACAGCGACGGGAATCGCGAGCTGGATGCCCGGGACCAGGTGTTCCAGCTGGGTGACGCCCACGACCTGCCCGTGGTCGGCGACTGGGACGGCGATGGCCGTGACGACCCGGCCGTCTATCGCGACGCGGGAAGATGAGGGAGGGAAAATGACGGATGACGAAGGACGGAAGCACGAAGGAATGAAAAAGCACTAATGACGAAGAGTGCTGTGAGACGCTCCGCGCCACTGGCGGTTTGATCGGCACATTCGTCATTCCTTCGTGCTTCCGCCCTTCGTCATTCGTCATTCGTCATTCGTCATTCCTTCGTGCTTCCGTCCTTCGTCATCCGTCATTCCCTATCCGTCCTTCGTCATTCGTCCTTTCTCAACGCCCTGACCTCCTGTTCGAGCGCCGCGACTTCGCGTTCCAGCCGTTCGACCTCGCCGGGCGTGTCGTCTTGTTTCCGCGCGCCGGCCAGCTGCTGGCGCGCCAGCTGCAGACGGTGGTTGAGAATGTCGAGTTTCTTCTTGGCTTTCTTGTCCATGGGGACTCCTGCAGGTGGTGAGGGGACCGGTCCTAACAGTCTCCGCGCCAAGGCCAGCGCCTCGTCGCGGCTGCGAATGTGCGTCTCGAGTTGGGCATCGCGGATCTGGGTGAGCACGGCGCGGAACCGGGGACCAGCCTGGTAGCCCGCGGTGCGCAGGTCGTCACCGGAGATGAGCATGCGCGGATTGAGTGTTTCCGGGGGCAGTCGCAGTTTGCCGCGGCAGTAATCGATTTCCCCCGTGCCGCCGTCCACGGCGCTGGCAATCGCGTCTGCCAGCAGCAGCAGTTCGTCGACCGCCGCGGCGACCAGAATGCGTTGGAGCGTGTGCCAGGGGAGCCTGGAGGCGCGCCGTACCTGCGGCTCTGCGGCCAGCAGCCACGCGGTGCCCTGCCGCTCGTCGTTCGACAGCCGCCACCGCTGGCCGATCCCGTCCACCACGCGCGGTGGCTGCGGGTCCTGCTGGTGCAGGCCCCACAGGAAGGCGGCGAGCGCGACTCGGAACGTCGGGTGCTCGAGACCGCCAAGGATCTGCAGCGTGAGCGGCCACAGCGTCTGGGGCCGCCCGGCGCCGGCGGGCCGAGGAGCGGCCGCAGCTGCGTCCTGCCACAACAGGCGGAATTCAGGCATAAGCGTGTCGAGCAGCCGCATCTCGCGCAACAGCTCCACGCCCCGCACACGCTGCGGATGGACCAGGATCTTGCGCATTTCCGTGGCGATCCGCTCCGCGCTGACAATCGAAATCTCGGCCGCCTGGTCCTGGACGGCAGCTGACGTGTGCGGATCGACAGCAAAGCCGAGTGTGCACGCCAGTCGGGCAGCGCGCAGCATGCGGAGCTTGTCTTCCGCGAACCGTTCCAGTGGATCGCCGATCGCCCGCACGACCCGCGCTTCCAGGTCGCGCCGCCCCTCCACATAGTCGATCACTTCGTGCGTGAGCGGGTTGTAGAACATGCCGTTGACGGTGAAGTCGCGCCGCAGCGCGTCTTCCCGCGCCGTGCTGAACGACACCGAGTCGGGTCGCCGCCCATCGCTGTACCCGGCGTCGCACCGGAATGTCGCCACCTCAATCTGCCCCTCATCGCGCCCCCCCATAACTGTGACCACGCCAAACGCCGCACCGATACTCAACGTCCGGCGCCGGCCAAAGCAGCTCCGCACTTCGTCGGGCGTCGCGTTGGTCGCCACGTCGTAATCGTGCGGAACGATCCCCAGCAGTTCGTCGCGCACACACCCGCCCGCCCACAACGCCTCGAACCCGGCTGCGTGGAGCTTCTCGACGATCCACAGCGCAAAACGCCGGGCGCGATCCGGTTGGACTCTCTGACACATGGACAACTACTCACACTGCCGGCCCGCCCACCGCCGGCTGCCAGACGGACGCGGCCAGTCCCGGCTGCGGACATGGAGGGACTCGGAAAACTACTTGATCTATAGATGAATTCGCGGCCGCAGCCTAGGTCCCGCCACCCACATTCGGTGGCTGGCCGGCGGTTGCGCGCGCGGCGATGGCGTTCTGCCCCGATTCGGTCTTGTGCTCCGACCGCGCTTCGCCGATGATCCCGCGCTGGGCACGGCCGGTCCGCGGATCCGCCGGACACCCGTTCAGCGTGGCGTGTGACGCGACTCGGCATGATGCTGGATACAGCCGGTGGAGCAGGCAACTTGAAGCGGCAAGGCGATTGGGCGGAGCGGTGGCACGGCTGGCAAGTCGCGATGCCCCTGGCAATCATGGCCGTCATTGTCACGGCCGGGGCCGGATCGGCCGGCGGAAATGAACCGGCCAGCCCGCTGCGGGCCGCACGGCCGGACCCGGTTGCGGCATACACTGAACCTGCCGTGCGGCTGATCGGGCCGCCGGCAGACTCGTCCTCGCTGGACGTCGAGCGGCTGGAACGGTTGGGGCCCGCCGAGCCGGTGTCGGATGCCCTCGCGCCGGCAAATGTGTCACCCGACTTCCGACGACTGATCTGGCCGGCATTCGACTTCGCTGTCGTTTGGGAGCCGGAGAGCGGCGGGTTGGCGCTAAGCGTCTACGAGGCACGCGTCTCGGTGCCCACCTTCCCCGTGTTCGGGGCACCGCTGTTTGTCACGACCGGGTTCGGCTTGACCGACCTGGTGGCACCGGAACACTACGAGTTGCCGGGCAGCCTGTACCAGGCTTCGCTGGGCCTGTCCGGCATGCGGAAGCTGAACGATCGGTGGATGCTTCGCTGGATCGCCGGCTCCACCTTCGCCTCCGACGGGGAGAATGCGAGCAGTGACGCCTGGCGGTTTCATGGCGGGGCCTTTGGAGTCTGGCAGTGTCACGCACAGTGGCAGCTCACACTCGGTGCCCTGGCCACCGGCCGCGAAGACCTGCCAGTGCTGCCCGCCGCCGGTGCGATCTGGCTGCCCACGGACCGGGTGCGGGTGGAGCTGATGATGCCGCGCCCACGCATCAGCCTGTTGGTGGTCGAGCGTGACGGCCGGCAGCAGTGGTGCTATGCCGGCGGCGGCCTGGGGGGCGGCACCTGGGCGGTCGAGCGGCCGGACCACACCAGCGACCTGCTCACCTATCGCGAATGGCAACTGACGCTCGGCTGGGAATCCAAACCGGCCGCGCCCGGCGCCGGACCGGCCGCGCCCGTCTCCAGCCTCAGCGCCGAGCTCAGCTACGTTCTCGGTCGCACGTTTGAGTTAGACGGCAGCACGCCCGATCGCGAACCCGACAACTCACTGCTGCTGCGGGCCAACCTGAAGTTCTGACCCAGCCCGGGCGTCGCCCGCAAGTCGAAAAAGGCGAACCACCGCGGCCTCCCGGCCGGTAATTGGCGGGTGACCCCCTTGGCGCGCGGGACAGTCTGACGTAACTTCTGACTACGCAACACATGCGGGTGTGGCGGAATTGGCAGACGCGCAGGATTCAGGTTCCTGTGCCCGTTAAGGGCGTGGAGGTTCAACTCCTCTCACCCGCACTGCGGACCGATCAAGCCAGCCCAGCGATCAGGCAAGCATCGCTGGGCTGTTTCTTTTTCTCGTGCGATCTGCAAAGTCTTGGCCCGCAAGAATCTTCGGAACTTCGCCAAATTTTCTAAAGCCCGCAATTTGACAGCTGTTGAATGTGACATAGGCTTCAAGTGCGGTCGGACATCAGTCAAGTGATTGACGACCGACCGCGAGAGCAGCCATCGGCAAGTGGACCATCTGGGATCCGTAATTCGGCGGAGCGACTTGCCGCCGGCTGCAACGGATAATTTGGCCTCTCATCCTCGATAAGGGCAAACCGTCCGCAAGGGCGGCATCGCAAAGCTACGGGTCGGGTCGCGGCGCGAAACGACAGCCGGGCTGCCGAACGGGTGGATACGGGGCACGTCGTGTATGGCGTGCGACGCAATCCCAGATCGGGTGAAGAGGACGAGGCAGCAGCTCGTTTTTTGGCGGATTCCTGCCAGCGCGCATGACGGCTCATCTCTGACAATCACACCGCGCCGGCTCGAATTCGTGACGTACCCTTTCACCATGGCAACGGTCCTCAGTCCTGGCAGACCACGACTGACGGACGAACCAGAATCTGGAGGAAGTGATGAAGAGTCTCGCTTTGAAGGTGCAACGTTTCCTCGTATCGGAAGACGGCCCGACTGCAGTCGAGTACGCTGTGATGCTGGCGCTGATCATCATCGTCTGCTTGACCGCGATTTCGAACATTGGCAGCAACGCCAATCAGACGTTCCAGGATGTGGCTGACCAGCTCGGCACGACCACCTAACAGGCCGGTGCCATTGCACATTGGATGACGTTACGACGTGAACCCCCCTCGGTGCTGGCCGCCAGCGCCGAAGGGGGATTTCGCGAAGATGGCCGGTGTGGGAAAGCAAGCTCGTAGTGGAAAGGAGCTTCGCGATGTACTGGGTGCTGCCTGGAGACGCCATGACCAGCGCGCTAGAAATGGTGTGCTACTCTTTCACGGTCATCGCGGCCGTGGTGAGTTGCCTGATGAGTCTGCGGGGCTAGGCACGCGGCCAGGCGGTAGGGTGCCCGGCCGGGGACTCGGGGAGTACACGCGAAGACGGAGAACAACATGGATACGCTCAACGCTTTGGGAACAGTGCTGGCCGAGAACTGGGCTGTCTGGGTCGTGACCCTCTTCCTGATCTTGGCGGCCGTGATCGACGGTTTCGAACTGAAGGTGCCCAACTGGCTCACGTTTTCCATGATCATCAGCGGCTGGTTCTACAGCGCATGGGCTGCCGCCGCGGCGGGTGACCCGTGGTATGCCGGACTGGGCTGGAGCCTCGTGGGCATGGCAGTCGGTCTGGGGTTGCTGCTTCCCTTGTACGCGATCGGCGGCATGGGTGCCGGCGACGTCAAGTTACTGGCCGGTGTGGGGGCCTGGATGGGTGCCACCCACACGCTCTACGCCTTCTGTGTGACCGGGATTGTGGGAGCCGTCCTGGCGGTCGCCATGGTCGTGTGCCGCCGGGCCTGGCGCAAGCACGCCAATCAGCTGTGGATGATTGTGGGAGAGATTCTGACGATCCGCGACCCCCACCAGTTGTCCACCATCGCGGCCGAACGCAAGAGCTCCATGTTGCTGTTGCCCTATGGGATCCCGATTGCCATCGGATCGATCGCTTACTTCGCGTGGATGGGGATGCTGATATGATCGCCAAGCTCAGCACGACAAGTCAATCCGGTGAAACGGCGCAGCTTCAGGGCCCTGGGCAGGACACAGCAAGCTTAAGGGCACCCGCGCGGAAACTGCATAAACCTTGCCAGTCGTACCGAATAAACCGACGAGGTGCTGCGGCGGTCGAGTTTGCCGTGGTAGCTCCGGTCTTTCTGTTGCTGGTCTTCGGAATGATCGAGTATGGGCGGATGGTGATGGTGCAGCAGGTGCTGACCAACGCCTCGCGGGAAGGTGCCCGCTGTGCCGTGCTGGATGGCGCCACGCACCAGGAGGTGGTGGATACGGTCGCGGCCTATTTGACCAGCGGCTCGATTCAGGGTGCGAACATAACGGTTAATCCAACGAATCCGGAAGAGGCAGGGTTTGGGGATCCGGTGACCGTGAGTGTCGATATCGGTTTTAGTCAAGTGAGCTGGCTTCCTTCGCCAATGTATCTTGGGGGGAAGACGCTTTCGGCATCGACGGTGATGCGTCGGGAAAGCGTGCAGTAATCGATCTCGCCCAACACGGCAGGTGTGGCGTGCGATCGATGGGCGAGGCGGTTTGACACAGCACACCTGTTTGGGCAGAGGGAATACTCATGCGTGCGAAATC
This sequence comes from Pirellulaceae bacterium, assembly GCA_036821925.1. GTDB lineage: Bacteria > Planctomycetota > Planctomycetia > Pirellulales > Pirellulaceae > JAAYDI01. The sequence goes on along the minus strand of DAISIS010000025.1, from coordinate 820 downwards.
CATGCTGCTGATCTTGATCGCCCTGGGCTGCGGCCTGGTGGCATCAATTGCGATCAGCCAGGTGATGGAACGGGGATCCAAAGCGGGCAATGTCGGCATGGAGATGGTGCAGATCTACGTCGCCACGGCCGACATTGACGTGAACGAGCAGCTCAACGCGTCCAATGTCCGGGTCGAGGACTGGCCGAAGTCCAAGATTCCGGAAGGGGCCATCGTTGACTACAAGAACATCAACGAGCGTTTTGCGCGGGTCCGTTTCTACCAGGGCGAACCGATTCTGGAAGCCAAACTGGCCAACGAGATCGAAGGCCCGGCGATCAAGATCCCGGACGGCCACCGCGTCTGCAGCCTCAAGGTGCAGATGGACACGGCTGTGTCGGGTCTGGTGAATCCGGGCGACCGCGTCGACATCTTCGGGTATTTCAAGGAAGGGCGCGGCATCCCGCGGACCGGCACCCGCCAGATTCTCAAGAACGTGCGGGTGTTCGCCGTGAACGACCAGACGGCGCAGGAGATCGACCAGGACGGCCGCACGATTGTGGCCAAGACTGTCTCGGTGCTGGTCAAGCAGGATCAGGTGGCCAAGCTGATGCTGGCGACCGAACTGGGGACTCTGCGGCTGGCGCTGCGGCGGCCGAACGAGATGCTGGACGATACCGAAGACCGCAACGAGACGGCGACAGTCGAGTCGCTCTTCGGCACCCGGTCGGAGACGGCCGACGAGCGGCAGGAGCCGAAGCCGATCAGCCCGCTGGCTGCGGCCACGGGTGGATTCGTCGGATTCTTGAACAACTTGAAGACTCAAGGAGCCACGGCATCC
>DAISIS010000024.1:0-21200 GCA_036821925.1 Pirellulaceae bacterium | reverse complement strand
GCCCCCGTCCGACTCCGACGCCGCGGGCCCGCGCGGCGCCACCGGTGGTGCCGGCCCGCCCCCGGCAGCCGGCCGATCCTCCGGCGCGGTGGCGCCCCGGGCCGGCGGTGCCGACTCCGGTTCGTCGGCCGTTGCCAGCCGCGTGGCGGCCCGCCGCTGGTCAATGCTCTGCGCCAGCTCCTGTTTCTTGGTGCGCAGATGCGCCAACCGCTGTTCGACCTCGGCCGCGCCGCGCTGGCGCAGCAAGCGGCTGCGGAGCCAGCGCACGGCGGGCACGACCCACTCGAGCGAGAGCGCGACCCGGCGGACAAACACGTCGGCCAGAAACACCGCGCTGCAGACCAGCAGCAGCACGGGCCACACGTCCCGGCTGCTCACCGCCTTCGGCAGATCGGCGCGGAAGGCCTCGAGCGCGAGCAGCTGGTCCAGCTGCGGGCCGTCCAGGTCGGCCGCCGACAGGACCCCCGCCGCGCCGCCGCGGGGCTGCAGGGCGGCCAGCTGCTGCAGCAGGCCGATATTGGTGTCCCGGTCCCGGTACTCGGCAGAATAGGGCACATTCACGCCGGTCAGCACCGGCGCTTCGCCCGGCGCCGGCAGCACGGTCACATGGTAGCTGCCGGCCTTGCCGGCGTCGAACTCCCCCACATAGCGTCCCGGCGCAAGCTGGCGGATCGGAAACTCGAACGGCTCCAGGTCGGGACCCACCGCCGCGCCGCTCATGGCCAACGCATTGCGAAACTCGTCGTGCGCGTCGAGCGCCGTGATGACGACGCGGACGGTGCCGTCGCGCACGTCGCTGGCCACGCTGTACTTGCCGCCGTCGCTCGCCGGACGCATCGCCCACCGCACCAGCTGACCGTAGAACTTGTCGTAGCCCGGCCACTGGGTCCAGGCGGTCGCCCAGCGATGTCCGGCGTCGGTCGTGACGACGGCCGTGCGGCCGAGCCCGTAAGTCCAGGCGGCCAGGATCGTCGCGTGCTGCGCGTCAGCCGGTTCGGGGGACCGGACGGCGACCTCCACCAGCGGGTTCTGTTTGACCGCGGTGAGCACCATGCCCTTGAGCGGCGGCAACGGACCGTCGATCCCCGCCAGGATTTCGTGCGGATAGACGATGACCGGCGATAGGTCCGGCAGGTCCTTCACCACCGGCCGGGACACGCGACGCGCTTCCCGCTGGTAGATCTTCGGCAACGACTGCGGATCGGTCACGACGTAGTACTGCCCCCCTGTGACGGCGGCGATGTCCCGCAGCGGCGTGCTACCGGGCGGCCCATGCGTCCCCACAGCCACCGTGGTGATCTGGATCCCCGCCTGCTTGTAGAGATTCAAGGTTGAGCCGAAGGGGGGCTGGGGATCCCCATCGCTCACCACAATCATGTGCTTGATCGAGGCGGAGACGCGGTTGAACGCGGCGAACGCCATCTTCAGCGACGGTTCGAAGGCGGGCATATCTCCGGGTGTCATGCGGTTGAGCAGCGCCAACATCTGCTTGCGCTGCGTGCCCACGCGGACCAACCCTTGCGTGCCGCCCCACAGCCAGGACTCGCTGGCGAAGTTATCCCAGTGCAGCAACCCGCAGTAGTCCAGCGGCCCCAGCGCCTGAATGGCCTCGCGCGCCACGACCTTCTGCCAGTGGTTCCCCGCCGCCATCTCGGAGGCGTGCATGACCAGCACCAGCGCACCGACGGCTTCGATCTTCGCGTTCTTGATCTGAAAATCGACCGGCATCGCTTCTTCCAGCGGCGTGTTGGCCCAGCCCCCCGCACCGAAACTGTTGGGACCGCCCAGCATGATCAGTCCGGCCCCCATCTGCTGCGTGTTGCGGACCAGCATCTCGATCTGTTCGTCACGGAAACCCGCCACGTCCACCGACTCGTCACCACTGCTGCGTGGCACGTTGGCCAGCACCACGCAGTCGTAGCCCTGCAGCTCCTGCAGACTCGTGAACAGCTTGTTGTTCGGCTGCACGTCGACCTCCAGGTTCATGACCTGCAGCCGCTCGATCAGGTGCGTGAATTCCCCCGGATGATCGCTGTCCTCGATCAGCAACACGCGGCCGCGGCCGCGCACGTGGGTGAAGGTGGACGCCTGGTTGTTCTGCAGCAGCCGGTCGTCGGCCGGCTCGTCAGGCACGAACAGGGCGTGATACGTATACATCGCCGGCCGGTCGATCGTGTGGCGGAAACCGACAACGGTCTTGCCGGGCGGCAGTTCGACAGAGTCTTCACCCACCAGTTCCTCGCGCGCACCGGCGCTGCGCGTGACCCGCAGCTTGCCGCGCACCGTCCGGGTGGTGTCACGGCGGTCCCCTTCCAGGAAGCTGTGCAGCACCGTGCGCACTTCAAACGGGCTGCCCTGGCGGATGTCCGCGGGCACCGTGATCTTTTCCACGGCCACTTCCGCGCGCGCGGAGAGCCGCACCGGCACGACGTCGATGCCGATCCCGTTGGCAGCCAGGATGGCGGCCGCCGCCCGGGCGTCCCCCAGATTCTCGTTCCCGTCGGTCACCAGGAGCACCCGTTTCGCACTGTCCTCGGGAAACGACGCCGCCGCCAGCTTCAAGGCGCCCTCCAGATTGGTCGCATCCCGGCGTTCCAGCAGCGTCTCCAACGCGCCGGTGTCCGGCACATCGTCGTCATACGGCGGCACTTCAATCGCCGCCTCCCGGCCGAACACGATGACCCCCGCGCGGTCTTCGCGCCGCGTGTCGCGGTGCTGCCGCACATGCTCAACCACATACTCGCGCATCAACTCACGCTTGACCTGCGGGATGCTCTCCGACTGGTCCAGCACGTAGATCACCGTCACCTTGTCGCTCACCCGCCGCCACTGCAGCTCGGCCAGCGCGCCCACCAGCAGCAACACCACCAGCGTGCGCAGCCCGATCGCCAGCCATCGCCGGAAACCGCCCAGCGGCGCGAGCGTGCGCTGGCTGAGTTTCCAGAGCGCAGGGAGCAGCAACAGCAGCAACAGATACTCGGGCCGGTCGAATGCGAATTCGCAATTCCACATGTACCGAGCCCTCTTCAGAGACGGATTTGCTGCACACGATGATTGTACGTATCCAGGATGAACACGCGCTGCCGCGAATCCACCGCCAGCGCCCAGGGATTCGACAACGCGCCGTTCTGACGACCACTGATCCCCCAACAGCCCAGCGATTGCCCGTCGAGCGTGAACTTCTGCACGCGATGGTTCCCGAACTCGCACACGTACACGTGCCCGCGACCGTCCAACGCCAGACCGTACGGGTAGCTCAGCTGGCCCGGCTCCGACCCCTCGCTCCCCCACAACGCCTCCAGGCGGGCCTCCCCACTTGTCGCGTCAAACACCTGGATCCGGTGGTTGCAGGCGTCGGCCACCCAGACCCGATCGTGCGCGTCGAGCGCCAGGCCCTGCGGCCGCGCAAACTGGCCGGGATCCCGCCCGCGCCCGCCCCACTGCAGCAGGTACGTGCCGTCCGGCGCGAACTTCTGGATCCGGTCACAGTCGCCGTATTCGGCAATGTAATAACAGCCGCGCGAGTCCTGCACGGCGTCGGTCACGAAATTCAGCTGGCCGGGACCGCTCCCCGCCCGACCGCCAATCGTGCGTTGTGGCAGCAGCTCGCCTGCGGGCGTGTAGACCAGCATGCGGAAGTAATGCGTGTCGGCGACCAGCAGATTCCCATCCTGGGCAAAACCCAACCCGCACGGCTTGCCCAGTTCGATCTCCGGCGTGCGCCAGCCGCGAAGATACTCCCCCTCAGTGGAAAACACCTGGATGCGCCCCGTCATGTCCACAATATACAGCCGATCCTCCGCATCGATGGCCATGGCGCGCGGCTTCTGCAGCCGCCCCGCCGAGATTCCGCGCCGGCCCCAGACTTGCTCCGGTTCTCCTGGCGCCGAAACATTGGAAATGCAGCCACTGACCAGACACCCGCTGATCAGCAAGCTCAAGATAATCGGCCCGCGAAGCGTGGGCAGCACGTCGCGCGGCGTGGGAAGTGCGGGCATGGTTCGCACACGACCGCACCAGATCGGCGGCCGGCTCTGACAGGAAATGCGTATCGTCACTGCCGGTTGATTCTACGGAGTCCGCGTGACAGGAAACAGACAGCCAACCGCCCGGCGAGCCGCAGCGTGCAACAGCCCCGTACAGCGTTTGCCATCACGCGGATGTCGGACCGGCGGCCGCAGCCACCGCGGCTACGGAGCGCAGCCCGGTGTTCCACTCGAGCGTGGCATGTGGAGCTGCCACGTTTTGAGGGTGGCCTGCTCTTGACCTTATTGCGCAACAATTTGTATAGTAATGAATTACGTCGAGTATCCCAGCTCGTTTATGGCCGCCCGCGTCGGACTTGGCGCCGGCGTGTCAGGCGATCGAGAGGTTACCTGCTGATGTCTGCCGCCGTGATTGACCTGAAGAACGTCGAGGACCAGCGCGATGTGGTGCATCGCGCCGTGGAGGCGTTGGTGGATGGTCAACTGGTCGTGTTTCCCACCGAGACGGTGTACGGAGTGGCGGCCAGCGCGTTGCACGAGGGGGCGATCCAGCGGCTGCTGGAGGCGAAGGGGCGCGGTGCACAGCACCCAGTGACGCTGGCGATCAAGAGCGCGGAGGACGCGTGGGATTACGTGCCGCGGATCTCGACGCTGGGCCAGCGTCTGGCCCGCCGTTGCTGGCCCGGACCGCTGACGCTGGTGCTGGAAGACGACCATCCGGAGAGCGTCGTCAGGCAGCTGCCGGCGGTGGTGCAGGAGGTAGTCTGCCCGGCCGGGCAGATCGGGTTGCGCGTGCCCGCCCACCCGGTTCTGCTGTCAGTGCTCCGGCTGTGTGCCGGACCGCTGGCGTTGAGCAGTGCCAATCGGACGGGCGAGCCGGCCGCGGTGACGGCGGACGAGGCCATCGAATCGCTGCGGGACCGGGTGGCGTTGATTCTCAATGACGGCCAGTGCAAGTTCGGCCAGCCTTCGACCGTGGTGCAGATTCGCGACAACTGCTGGCAACTGCTGCGCGCTGGCGTCTTCAACGAATCGACCCTCAGGCGGCTGGCCAGTTTCATGCTGCTGTTCGTCTGTACGGGCAACACGTGCCGGAGCCCGATGGCCGGTGCGCTGATGCAGCGGCATCTGGCGCGCCGGCTGGAGGTGGAGGAAGCGCAGCTGGAGGATCGTGGTCTGCTGGTGCTGTCGGCCGGGATCGCGGCCATGAGTGGCGGGCATGCCAGCGCCGAGGCCATCCGGGTCATGGCGGAGCGCGGCCTGGACCTGAGCCGGCACGAAAGTCAGCCTTTGAGTGACCGCCTAGTGCGGTTTGCCGACCTAATCCTTACAATGACGCGAGGACACCGGGAGGCGATCCTGGCGCAGTGGTCCAGTGCGGCAGCGCGGACCCACGTGCTGGGCGGCTCGGCAGGCGATGTGGCCGACCCGGTGGGCGGTACGACAGACACGTATCGACAGTGTGCCAGCCAAATCGACGAGTTTTTGAAACCGTGGCTCGCTCAGCTCGACCTGGAGCGGATCGTGGCTACAGGCGGTTCGGGAGGTTAATGCTCAATGCGGATATCGGTGGGGAGTGACCATCGCGGTCTGGAAGTCAAGAATCGACTGACGGAACTGCTCACGCGGCTCGGACATGAGGTGTCGGACGAAGGCACTTACAGCGGCGAGAGCGTCGACTATCCGGACATCGCGGCCGCCGTGGCGCGCAAAGTGGCCCAGGGGGCGGCGGAACGGGGGATCCTGATCTGCGGCACCGGCATCGGCATGTCGATCACGGCCAACAAGTTCCGCGGCGTGCGGGCGGCGACCTGCAACGACGCCGTGACGGCGGAGATCTGCCGCCGACACAACGACGCCAACGTGCTGTGCCTGTCCGGCGACCTGCTCGGTCAGCGGAACATCGACCGCCTGATCGAGGTCTGGATCAACACGAAATTCGAGGGCGGGCGGCACGCACGGCGGCTGGAAAAAATCGCCGAAATCGAACGCAACGGCTCGTGACGTTTTCCAGTTTGGCGGTCGTAACGGTCATGTCGGGACCACTTTGCGGATCTTCAGGAGAACACACCGGTTTGGCCCGCCCAGCTATTGCGGGCCAAGCAATTGCTGGTACAGTCGAGGTTTGAACGACACGGATCTGCCCGGCCCGATCGTCGTCGATTTCTCGTGCCCAGTACAGGTGTGCCAAGATGTCGAAAGACCCGCGCACGGCCTCAGATGACGTCGACCAGTTGATGCTCAACGCCCGACTGCGCGACGAACTGGAGCCGTTCCTCGACGAGTCCCTGGATATCATCAATTCGCGGGTGCTCAGTACACCGTCCGAGAACGAATACCTGGCGTCGATCCTGGCCTGGGAACGCGCCCCGGTACTGCCGATCAGCCAGTGGTTCGAACCCGAACTGAGACTGCCACACCCCGATACGCTCAAAGACCAGCAACTGCATGACCTGCTGTGGCAGACGATCGAACAGCTGTACGCCAAGCGGATCGTGCTCGAATTCACCGACCACCTGTCAGATCGCGAACTCTACTGCCTGCTGATCCGCGACATCCTGCCCTCCGCCGAGAAGAAGGTGGACGTGCCGAAAAACGTCCTGCAATGGCACTGCCTCGATGCCGACGATGAACCGGAGACGTGGCTCCGATACTACGCCTCCCAGGAAGAACGCGAAGCATGGGCCGCTGAGACCGGCGAGATACCGCCGCCGGCCGAAGTCCCCCCCTATCCGCGGGCAATGCCCGGCCACCCCTGACAGGCGCCGCTCCGCATCCGCGCCGCGCCCGAGGCAAACGGACGCCGGCTGCCATGCAGGCCCGCCGACCCTGGCGGTTCGATAGCGGCCAGCCGCAGAGTTGGCGAGAGTCGGCAAGCGGGCTTGTGGCCCGTCAGCCGCTTCTGCTATAAGACCCGCCTCATCGACCCCGAGGCTCGTCTGACCATGTCCCGCATGAGACTGCCGGCGTTCGTCTTGCTGTGCGCTATCTCCCTGCTGCGGCCATCGCAGGCATTCGATGCCCCGCACCCCGTCCTGTATCCCCTGCCGCCGGTCGAAGGGTTAACTCAGGACGCGGCTGCTCCCCAACCGCTCCCGGCAACCGCCGCCGACGCCCTGCCGACCGCTCCCGCCGATCAGGCCATTGCGGAGGAAATCGACAGCGGCCTGATCATGAACGAGTACACGTGGCAGAACTGGTTCCTGCCCTGGTACTGGGAAATCCCCGATGAATGGGACAACAGCTTCGAAGTCGGCATCGACGGCTCCGAAGGCAACTCCACCACCCTGTCCATGCGCACCGGGGCCAACTTGCGGCGCACCAAGGACTGGAGCGACCTGAAAGTCGCGATCAACTATGTCAAAGCCTCGGCCGACTACATCATGACCAAACACAATGGCCAGTTCGAAATGCACCACGACTGGCTCCTGGGCGAGTCGCGCTGGACCCCCTTCGCCAAAGCGATCTTCGTGTACGACGAATTCCGGCCTTACTCGTCAGAACTGACACTCAACGCCGGGATGGGCTACCGCTTTATCAAGACCGACGCCACCAAGCTCATCGGACGCTTCGGCTCCGGTGCCAGCCGGAAATTCCACGGGTCCGACAACGAGTGGGACCCGGAAGCCATGTTCGGCGTCGATTTCGAGCACAAGATCTCGGACCGGCAGAAGTTCCGTGCCACGGTCGAGTACTACCCGGAATGGGAGGATTTCACCCTCTACCGCGTCCGCTCCGATGTGGGCTGGGAAGTGCTGCTCGACGAACGCACCAACATGAGCCTCAAATTGGGTGTGATCGACCGCTACGACACGCGTGACAGCGGCCAGAACGCCAACGCGCTCGACTACACCCTGCTGCTGCTGTGGAAACTGTAGCCGCTGGTGGCACCCGGCAATCCACGGCACGCCAACCCCGCTCCCCATCTGCCCGGGCCCGCCCACCCTGGGGCCACGCTCACAGACACCAAAACCCTATCCGGTATCTGCACAATCCAGCATACGCGGTTTCACAGCAGCTTGCGGCTTTTTCAGGCCTTTCTGGCTCCTGAATCGGCGTGGTGGCCGCCCGCCCGTCTGGACACCAAGGTGGCCAAAACCGGCAAAACGCCCTACCAGAACGCTCAACACGCCGCAGACGAACGGCCGGACCGGGCAGCCCGGATCGGTCCGTTTGGACCGCCCGTACGCTTGACAACCAATCGGGTAATGCTACCCTAGCGACCTAGTCTTTGCGATTCGCGCAGTTCCCGCAGGCCGCAAAGTTGACTGTTTTTCTTTGGGGGGAAAACGAGCCGGGCCGGCGGGGAAGGCACGAGTCGGGCGAGACAGTCGCGGACATGTTGGCTTCGGCCGCACAGCACGTGCTCCGGCCCTGGTCTGCGGCGTGGCAACGTCGGTTTCGACTGCTGTACTTACTTATGGAGGGCTCGCATGGATCGAGTAACTATTTTTGGGGTCGCGATGTTGGTCGCGATCGCGGCCACCGCCTTTCTGGGCGGTCAGCGACAAGCTATGGCTGGTCACTGCGGCGAGAGCTGCTGTGGCGTGACAGCCTGTGACGGTGACAACGCTGGTTGTGTGTCCGTCACGTGTGGTGGTGAAAAGGAACGTCGTGTCGGTCGTACGCGGTGCGAACGTCGCACTCGGTGCGAGGGCCGTACCCGGTGCGAACGCCGCACTCGGTGCGAGGGCCGTGCTCGCCGTTGTTCGCAACGCCCGGCCAACGACTGCTGCGGTCAGGTCGCGGTGGCAGCTGATTGCTGCACAACCGTGACCGAAGCCGTTCCAGCCGAGGCTGTTCTGGACTGCGCCGGCTGTGGAGCCCGCTGAGTTCCCGCCGCGGGCGGGTAGTTCGGCGTGCGGTCCCGCAACGGACCGGCGATCGAGCTAGGGATCATTTTGGCTGGCGAGACTGCCGTTTCCCTGTTGGCCACGTCTTGTCGGCAACCGTAAACAGGAGACCGGGTGTCCTCGGATTCCCGGTCTTTTCTATTGCGTCGAGCGCAGCCCACCTGCTAGCAGTGCGGCGTGCGACGCGTTGGCCGGCCCCGGCGGGGGCAGGCGGCCGGCGGGACCCAGACGCGGCGCAGCCGGGTTGCGCGCCGGCGGGCCGTGTGTTGCGGGCGGACGTGCCCCTATCCACGGCGCGGCCGGACCTGGACCAGCGCGTTGACGGCGAATTGTCCGGCGACGGCGCCGACCATGAAGAGCACCAGGGCGAGTCGCGCGACGACCAGCGCGTACGGTCGCAGCTCGGTGGGAATCCACCGCTCGCACAGCACTAGGCCGACGACCAGGATCCCCAGGCTCGCCATGACGCTGGTCATCGCGATGAGGGTTTTGCGTGGCCAGCCGGGCTGGCAGGCGTAGATCCGGGACACGAGGGGGATCATGAACCCGCAGGCCAGGGCGCACAGCAGCCACAGGCTGCCGGCCTGGAGAAAGTACGCGGTGAGCGAAAGGAGGGCGGCGAGCACGCACAGCCCGACCCAGTTCGACGTGATGATCTGTTCGCGGGACAGGGCGAGCCGTCCGAAGCGATTCAGGCGCAGCACCAGGTCGAACAGCGGGCTGGCCACCCAGGTCATGATGGCGAAGACCACGTAGACGATCAGCAGCGGCGTGATCCACGGGGCCAGTGTCGGATTGCCCCGCGCGATGGACCGCAGCACCTGGTAGCCGACAAACGCGCCCACCAGGATGCCCCACTGCATGCCGCTCGAGAGCCGGAGCATCCAGAGGAACCAGCCCAGGATGAGGCGGTACACGAAGTACCGCGCCTTCATGGCCTCCACGATCCCCTGCCGCGCCCACTGGCTGTTCGGGTTCAGCCGCAGCGCCTCGCGGAAATGCTCCAGCGCCTGCTGCGGCTGGGCGTTTTCCAGCAGCGACCAGCCCATGTTGGCATGCGTGTCAGCATCTTCCGGTTGCCGGCGGAGGGCCGACGCGATCGCCTCGCCCGCCTCCAGGCGGCGGCCGAGCTTGACCAGGGCCATGGCCCGCAGGTTGGTGCAGGTGACGTTCTCGGCGTCCAGCGCCAGTCCCTGTTCGGCGGCCACCAGGGCCGCATCCCACCGCCGCTGCTCCATACGCACGCAAGCCAGCTGCGCGAAGTACTCCACCTCGTACGGATCCAGGCCGATCGCCTCCAGGACCGCCGCCTCCGCTTCCGGAAAGCAGTTGCGTTCCGTCAGCATGCGGGACTCCACATAGAACACGAACGGGTCGTCCGGCGACAGGGTCCGCGCCAGGTCCACTGCGGCGGCCGCCCGCTCGTACTGCCGGCTCTGGATCAGACACAGCGCCAGCATCGCATGCGCACGGGCGTTTTCCGGGTCCTCCGCCAGCGCCTGGCGCAATTCCGCTTCGGCCGTATCGTAGCGCGCCTGTTCGAGCAACAGCATCGCGCGCTGCAGGTGGGGTGTCACAGGGATTGGCTGCTCACAGTTTGAGGTACTTCAATACGTCGTCGTAGATCCCACCCTGATTGGAGTACACTGCGTAGTTGCGGGCAGTGGAGAACCATTCGCGGGTGGTCGGCTTGAGTGCCCGGGCGGCGGCCAGCAGGTCCTTGCTCGTCAGCGGCCGGGGCACACCGGCCTGGATCGCCTCGCGCAGCTTGACCTCCACAGCCTGCTCAACCACCGCCTTGATGTCCGCCCCCGAGAAGTCGACCGTGTGCTTCGCGAGCGACGCGTAGTCGATCGCCTCCTGGGGTTTGCCGCGCAGATGGATCCGCAGGATGTCCTCCCGCGCCGCCGCGTCCGGGGGCGGCACGAACAGCACGCGGTCGAACCGGCCCGGGCGGCGGAACGCCGGATCGATGTGCCAGGGGGCGTTGGTCGCCGCCAGCACCAGCACCCCATCGTTCGAGTAATCCACCCCGTCCATCTCGGCCAGGAACTGGTTAATCAGCTGCCGGGCACTGCCGCTGTTCATGTCGCTGCGCCGCCCTCCCAGCGCGTCGACTTCGTCGAAGAACAGCACACACGGGCGGTTCAGACGCGCCTGCTCGAACAAGCTGTGCAGATTCCGCTCGCTCTGCCCCGTCCACATGTCCAGCACGTCGTTGATGCCGACCGACAGGAATCCGGCGCCGATCTCGCCGGCCGTGGCGCGCGCGACGAACGTCTTGCCGCAGCCGGGCGGCCCGTACATCAGGATCCCGCCGCCCACCTGCTTGCCATAGGCCTGATACATTTCCGGATGCTGCAGCGGGTAGAGGATCTTGATGCGGATTTCCTCCTTCACCGCCTCCATGCCGCCCACGTCCTGGAACGCGACCTGCGGCCGCTCGACATCCGAACGCGGCTCCGCCGCCGGTTCCTGCCAAGCCTCCCGCACGCGTCCTTCGACGACCTCGCCGGCGTCGCATCCGTCGCCGATGCCGAGCGTCCGGCCGAGCTGGTCGTCCGCCACCTGCGGGTCCGCCTCCACTCCCAGCTTGTACTGCGTCACCGCTCCGCGCACGTCCCCTTCGGCCAGGAGCAGTGCGGCATACAGCACGTGGGCGGCCGGCGGGGTGTCACGCCGCCGGCACAGATCTTCCACAATGACCACGGCCTGGCTCAGCTTGCCCTGCTGCCGGTAGCTGCGGGCCAGGGCCAACTTCACCTCCGCGTCGTCGGGGGCCAGCGCCAGCGCCTCACGCAGCTCCTGCTCCGCCTCGTCGTGCCGGCCCAGGCCGGCCAGCGTCCGGGCCAGGTGCACACGCAAGGGCACGTTGTCGGGGGACACTTTCAGCGCCGCGCGGAGTCCCGCAATTGCCTCATCACCCAAGGGCGTGCTCCTCATCTCAATTGGGATACAGCCGGTATTGTACTCCACCCCCCGGGAGCCGCAATGCGACCCGGGCCCCGCGCCGGCGCTGCGCGCTGCCGGCCGGCCGCGGTGGCGCGTTAGCGGTGGAGCAGTTTCCGCAGCTGCGGCCAGGAACGGGTGTTGAGCACTTCGCCCTTGGTGAGTCCGGCGCGGCGTGCCTGCAGCAGGCCGTAGCGCAGGCAGTCGAGGCCGTCGACGCTGTGCGCGTCCGTACAGATGGCGATCCGCACGCCCCGCGCCTTGGCGGCCGCACAGTGCACATCGTTCAGATCCAGGCGCATGGGATTCGCATTGAGTTCCAGCGCTTTGTGGTACTGCTGCGCGGCGTCGAGCACCGCCTCGATGTCCACGTCGTACGGATCGCGGCGGTTGATGAGTCGCCCGGTGGGATGCGCGATCGCATGGACGTGCGGGTGAGCCAGCGCCTGCACAATGCGCGCCGTGATCTGGGCGCGCGGCTGCTTCTGGCCGTAATGCACGCTGGCCACGACCCAGTCCGCCTCGGCCAGCACCTCGTCCGGCAGATCGAGTCCGCCGCGTTCAAGGATGTCCACTTCAATCCCTTTGAGGACACGAAAGGAGCCGCCAAACGTCTCGTTGAGCGCATCGATTGCGGCCCACTGCCGCCGCAGCCGTGCGGCATCGAGTCCGCGGGCCATCGTCACACGTTTCGAGTGGTCGGTGATGGCGATGTACTGCAGGCCGCGCTGCCGCGCGCCCGCCACCATCTCCTCCAGCGTCGCTACCCCGTCCGTCTCGGTCGTGTGCATGTGCAGGTCGCCGCAGATGTCCCGCTCGGTCACCAGCACCGGGAGCGTGCCCGTCTCGGCCCAGTGGAACTCCTGGCGTGCCTCGCGCAGTTCCGGCGGGAACACCGGCAGCCCCAGTGTCCGGTAGACGTCGTCTTCGGCCGCACCCGCCACCCGCTCCTCGCGCGTCCCCTCCACCCGGTAGACGCCGTACTCGTTGATCTTCAATCCGCGCTGCTTGGCGCGCCCGCGCAGCACCACGTTGTGTTCCTTCGAGCCGGTGAAGTACTGCAGCGCGGCGCCGAACGATTCGCGCGGCACCACGCGCAGGTCCACCTGCAGCGCGCTCCGCAGCCGCACCGACATCTTGGTGTCGCCCCGTGCCAGCGTCTCCGCCACCTCCCCAAACGCGGCCAGGCACTCCATCACGCGCGGCGCGTCGGACGAGACGACCAGGGCGTCCAGATCACCCACCGTCTCCTTCCCCCGGCGATAGCTCCCGGCAAACTCCAGCCGCTCCACGGCCGGGCAGTTCTGCAGGTGAGCCCGCAGCGCCGCCACGATCTCATCGGCCTCCGCCCAGTACACGCGCGTGCCGGCTGTCGCCGCCAGGTGCATGCCGTCCAGGATCGCCTGCTCGGTCTTGGCGCCGAATCCCTTGAGCGCACGCACGTCGTGCCGCGCGCACGCCTCGCGCAGCTGCTCCAGCGTCGCCACACCCAGCTCCTTGTGCAGCACCGCCACCTTCTTCGGCCCCAGACCCGGTATGCGCATCAGCGTCAGCACACTCTCGGGGACTTCCGCGCGGAGCGTCTCCAGCTGCGGGAGCTCTCCTGTGCGGACGAGCGTCACGCATTTCTCGGCCACCGACGCGCCGATCCCTTCCAGCTCGGTCAGCCGGTGCGGGTCCTCGGCCACCAGCCGGGCCACGGACTCGGACAGATTGCCGATCGCCCGCGCCGCGTTGCGATAGGCCCGCACGCGGAACGCGTTCGCCCCCTGAAACTCCAGCAGGTCCGCCACCTCCTCCAACGTCGCGGCAATCTGCGCGTTGCTCAACGTCGTCTCGCCCATGACCGGATTCCAGTCCGCGGTGTGTCGCGATGTGTCGTTCGCTAGATGTGTAGTTCGATCACGTCCTTGTCATGCACGACATAGTCCCCTTTGACGTGCGTGCCATCGTGGACCTGACTCCCCCAGACCCGCGCACTCTTGAGCTGCGTGGCGAAGTCTTTGTGGATCAGCTCCGCCACCTCCAGCAGCGTGCCGCCCTGACGAATCGTATACGGCCGGTCGAAGTCCGGCTCCTTCTGCGTCGGCAGCTTCGTATACACCCGCACCACGTGCATGGCGCGGTAGATGGCGTCGCGCAGCGTCTCCAGCCCGGTCCCGTGCAGCGCCGAGATCACGAACTCGCGGAACTCCGACGGGCAGAACTCGTGCAGCAGTTCCAGCCGGTCGGCAGCGTCCGGCGCATCGATCTTGTTCGGCACCAGGAAGGTCTGCGTATAGACCAGCCCCACGTCCTGCTCGTCGATGTACGATTCCGTGCCCAGCCGCGTCCGCGTGGTGCCCAGATGGTCCAGGACCCCCTGCAGGTCGTCGATCCCGTCGTCGCTAGAGAGGTCCCCCAGCAACAGGACCAGCTCGGCGCCCCGGATCAGGCCTTGCGTGGTGGGATCCAGCACGTCGCGCGTGATGGGCGGCGTGTCGACCAGCTGGACCATCACATCCTCCCACGGCATCATCCCCGGCTGCGGCTCCCGCGTGCAGAACGGATAGGGCGCAATTTCGGGCGCAGCGCGCGTGAGACTCCCCAGCAACTGGCTCTTGCCGGTGTTGGGCGCACCGATCAAAACGGCGCGCCCGGCACCCTGGCGCGGCAGCCGCAGCCCGCCGGCCCGCCGGCCTGTCGACCGCCCCTGCTGCAGCTCCCGCTTGGCCTTGCTGATCTTCTGTTTCAGCTCGGCGTTGAGCTTGTCAGTGCCCTTGTGCTTGGGCAACTCGCGCAGCATCACCTGCAGCCACTCCAGCTCCTCCTCGGGCGACGTGGCGCGACGATACTCTTGCTCTGCCTTGAGATACTGGGGCGTCAGATTGGCGGGCATGATCGCAATAACCTGGCACAATACGCACTCCGGGAACGATCGCCACGTCGTTCCCCCAGGTTGTGAGTGTAAAGCGCAGGGCGCGCCAGTGCACGGCCTGTGGGCCAGATTGCGGCGGGCCCCGCCTCGCGTACTACTTCCCCACACTCCGCCAGCCGCTCTCATCGAGCGACCGCAGCTCGTCGCGCGGCGGGACGACCGGCAGGCGGTCTCCAGCCGCCGCCACGCGACCCAGCGGCGCAGGCCAGGTGATCGTCGTGACCGTCCAGCGCTGCCCGGAACGCAAGGACGCTACCTGATCCTGCGGGTGCAGCAGTTGCGGCGGATTGTGCTCCTGCGTCGGCGCTACGGGGGTCGCGTCAGGAGCCGGCACGGGTCGCAGCCGCGAACTCTCCGGACTCAGAACCGGCGGCCCCAGCGCTGGCAAAGGCTGCAGACTCTGAACGTCCGGCACGGCCGCATCGGTGGGAGCGTCCGGAGCGACCGGGGCTGCCGGCGCCGCGGGCTCGACTGGCGCCGCTTGCTCGACTGGCGCCGCTTGCTCGACTGGCGCCGCTTGCTCGACTGGCGCGGTGTCCCAGGGGGAAGTTGTGGGCGGCAATTGACTCTCGGCCGGAAACTCGGGGGAGATGTCGGCCGGCTTGAGGGTCGGTCGCGTGTCCGCGGCCGCAGGTGGCTGTGTCGGCGGAGCACCCTGCGGTACAGCCGCGGGCGAGGGCGCTGGCCCGCTCGGCGGCATTACCATGCCGGCCGGGGGATTCGGCGCGTAATAGGGCGCGGGAGCCGGCGTCGGCGCGGCGGGGGTCGGAGTGCCCGACGGCACCGTCGTGCCCGTGCAGCCACAATCGGTGCCGCTCACCACACACTCGGCCGGTCCGCAGCACATCGTCGGCGCACAATACGGAATCTGCACGACGGGTGGGTCACGTCGGCCACAGAGCCAGTCGAAGACGCCCGTCGCGCGCCGCTCCGGCTGCCACTCGTACGTCGTGCACGGCCTCATCACCGTCACCGGGCAGCCGGTTACCGGGTCCGTGGCCACGGCCGGCCGGTACGACGTCACCGGGATCTTCTTCCAGTTCGTTTGGTAGTAGCTCGGCGCCGGCGCCGTCACACGCGGAGACGACCAGCAGGAACCGAGCCGCTGCCAGAATGACGGCCGCGGCTGAGCCACCACAACGGGCGGACAGCAGGGGTCCGGGCAACACACCGTCGGTTCGCAACACTCCGAGACGCTCGTCTGGTAGACGGTCGTCATCGGATAGCAGACAACCTGGGGCTCGGGTTCCGAGCCGCAGCGCGACAGCCAGTCGAACAGGCCACTGGCCTGCGCATCGGCTGTCCACACGGCCCCCTCGAGCCCCATCACCAGGCTCATGACCGCTGCATACCAGATCCGGCAACGCATATTCTTGCTCCGCACTGTGTGATCCACCCATCGTCTGAACCGTGCTGAATCCTAGGTTATGCCGGCAGCGAAATTAAGTGAAAGTGAGCCGATTTCCAAAATCTCCGCCCCGCCGCCGCATCCAGTGCCAACTGGGGAAACACGGCAGCTGAAGAAAATCCCAAAAGCTGCGTCAAGTTTGCGGGCCGGACAGCCGATACAAAGGATTACTCGGAAGTGTCACGGCATCCGGCCATCTGGCTGTCGCGCCCGGGCGCTGCGGCGGCGCAGTTCGTACAGATCGTACAGGGCAAAGAAGGTCTCGCGTACATTGCCACGATGAGCCGCGTAGCAGCTGGAGACATCGTCGGCACCGATCAGTCCGCGTTCCGTGTTGAGCAGCTGGACAACCAGCCGCTGGACGGTCGGCAGCGGACACGACAGCGTGGCGATCGTGGGCAAGTTGCCGGGGCGGTGCGTGGTGACCAGCAGTCCGGAACGTGTCTGGCGGCAACGTCGTCTGAGTCGCCAGCGTGCGAGGCACCGCAGCTGCTCGTAGCCGTCCACCACCACCAGGACGTTCGCAGCGGCGTGCCACGAGCGGGCGGCCGCCTGCAGCCCAGCCGGCCAGCGCCGCTGTCCACACTGCATCGTCCACCACGATACCGTGCGGCCGGCTGCGGTCAGCTCGGGCAACAGCGTCTGCAGCAGCGTCGACTTGCCGACACCATGCGGCCCGACGATCTGGCCCCACCAACCGCACGCCGCCAGTCGCTCCACCAACTGCCGGGCGTTCGTGTCAGCTGGAAACTGGTATTCCAGCCGCCCAGGTTGGACATACCGGGTAGAAAACGGATTGCCCTCGGGCATCATGCGATCACTCTGACTGCCCAGAGGCGAGTCTTTTGGGGGGGCGGGCCATCAACTCCTCGATGATGTCCGACATCTCGGCCGAGGAAATCCGGGGCTTGACCAGGTGATGCTGCGGATCGTCTGCGTGTGGGTTCCAGACGATGCCTCCCTCGGGCGTCCGCTCGACGCGTCCCGCGTCTGTCACCTCGTACAGCTCCGGCCGCGCCACATACAACACGGCGACCTGATCCCAGCTCGAACGGCCGTTGACCAGCGCGTCGTTCCACAACCGGTAGGCTTCCCGGACTGGGTTGGTCACCGGTGTCTGAGGCAGCCGGCGGTGGCCGGTGACGATGTCCGCTCCACAGGGCGAGATATAGAACGGTCGCGGCCATTTGTCCAGCAGTTCCTGGGTGTAGGCTGACATGCCCATCTGCTGGAAATTCCAGCCGCCCATGCCCATCGCGACCCACCGATCCACTTTCGCACGCACCAGTTCCGCACCCTGCGCATCGCGCAGCAAGTGCACGAGTCCGTGCGGGTGCCCGACGGTAATGAGCGTCACGCTGTGGTCGGGCTGCGCCGCGAGCAGGGTCCGGTAGACCGTGATCAGGTCCGGAGCGGAGTCGACGACGTCATGGCCGAAACGCCGCGTGTCGGTGGCGATGCTCTTCGTGTACGAATCGTGCGGGTCGCCCACATCTGTGCCCTGGTATTGGCCCAGCGGCAGATCGCCACGCCCGTAGTACGTATTGATGGCGTCACACGTCCCCACCCCATACCGATTCGTCCCGCTGCTGAAGATCACCCCCAGGATGCGGACCTGACCGGCGTCGGCCAGTGCGTTGAGGACGGTCAGCGCCCCCGCATCGTCACAGTCCGAACCCATATCGGTGTCAAAGATTACAGCCGGCGTCTCCGGAGCAATCCCGGGATCGGCCGCCGAGCGGGCTGTCCCGATGCCGGCCGACCCGATGAGCGCCAGAACGACGGCGCCTGCGATGCGACGGGTGTGCATATTCGTACTCTCCGGTCGCGCAGGCGCCTGAGGCGCAGGCCGCCGCGCGCATCTGAACTGTGATCTCACGGGACGACGTCTGCACACCATTGTGTCTGGGGTTCCCGCCCGCGGCAACCTGCCGGCGGCCCGCGGCAGCCCTCGCGCGTCAGCGGCCGCAGGCGGTCAGCGGCAGGGGTGCACGCGCACGATCAGGTACAGATCGCCGCGCGGCGCTTGTGGGCCGTCCGCCTGGCCGCAGCCGGGCAGGCACAGCCGGGTTCCCGCGCGCAGCCCGGGCGGCAGCTGCACCTGCCGAAGACCGAGGCGGTCAAACCGCGCCGCATCGCCGTCAAATCAGAGTAGGTCAGCACGCGGCAAGCGGATGCCGGTGACGAACAGGTAACCTCGAGCGATCGTCCTGGGCGTCACCGGCAAGAACGTGCTGACGGCTCGGACATCTCCAGACGGCACCGCCACTGCAGGCGCGAGCGGCCGGGTCACGTCACACCGTCCGACTCGTCGTCCTGGCTGTCAGGCTCGGGCCCGGGCTGGAGCACGGGAATGGCGGGAGGAATACTGCCCAGCACGAACGACTGCTCAAAGAACACCTCCTTCCCGCGGCGGAGAAACGCGCGCACCCGCACGCACCAGCGGATCTTCAGGGTCACCCCCGGGTAGGTCAGCGGGCTGTTGGGCAGCACAGTGCACAGCACGCGCAGCGCCCGCAGGTCCTGCCCGTCGACCTCCCCCGACGCCACCCGCTCGAAGTAATGCACGCCGAGATCCTCGTCCCCCTTCCCCTCAGTGTGCCACAGCACCGATGCCTCGATCGACTGGATGTCCGCCGCATCGACGGCATCGACCTGGTACGCGCACTCCAACGCGTCCCCCGGCTGGTACGGATGGCGCTGATCGCGCAGGCGGATGCTCAGCAGCGGTTCCATCATCCGCCCCCTCCCCGCGGCTCGGCCGGACATACGACGACCGGGAAGCAGCGTTGAAACACCGGCCAGGATGCGGCGTGCCCCCGGGCCACCAGCATCCATTGGACCGCGTTCTGGCTGGCCTGAAACGAATGCATGGCGTGGTCCGGCACCCGCAGGTCGCAGCTGCACTCAAACGCCTTGCCCGGCTCGATCTGGAAGTCCCGCTCGACGAAGATACTCTCGCAGCACACCCGACAGCGCTCGGTCCGAATGTCCGTCCCTTGGCGGTACGTGGTCTCCTCCTCGCACACCAGCGACAACTCCAGCGACTTGACGTTGAGCCGACCGGCCTGCGATACAAACAGCTGGTAGGACTCGCCGGGACGCAACGGATGATCGGAAATCTCCACCGTCGTCGGCCCGATGCCCGTGTGAAGCAGCAGTTGCTGGACGAAATAGTACGTGGCCCAGATCCCAATCGCCGCAAACGGCAGTACGAACACCGTCAGGAACCAGTCCGGGCGCTCCGACAGGTGACTCTGGAACGCCACCAGCACCAGCACCGTGGCAATCCCGTTCCACACCAGAAAGAAGGCCGTGGCGGCAAACAACACCCAGGGACCACCATGCGTCACCGGCAGTCGGTACGCCAGGCGGATCCCCGGACTGTTCGTCAGATTCGTGTCGCGCGGGACCGTCGGATACTCCCGCCGCGACGGCATGGCGTCACTGAGCAACTCGATGTCAGCCGCCCGCCGCGCCATGGCCGACCGGCGCTCCGCAGACGCGCCAACCTGGAGTACCGTGTAGACGACCCCCGTACCCCCAATGAGCATGAAGGAGATCATCACCAGCACCATCAGCCAGAACCCGAATCCAGGCTGATACAGCGGAGGCGCGGCGCCCAGCAGACGCGCCGCGACCAGATAGGCCAGCGACAGTGAGCCGAGCAGGAACAGCACGCCAAAAAACAACCCCTCTCCAAGCCCGCCGACGAACTTGGAGCCCGTGCTCCGGTCCCCTCGCTTCTTCTCCCACAATCGAAAGAGCCGCGCCACAATCGCGTTGTCCTGAGTCAGTGACCGGGAGGTGTCAGGTCCGACTCACGCAATCGAGACCCCACCATCGCTGCACCTGGTTTCCCACACCGACTCCTTGATAGCCGCTGTGCCCGTGTCTCTACAAGCGGGGGACCAGACTTTCGCAGCCGGTCCAGGCCACCAGCAGGCGTTCAGACACGCTGCGTTTCGCGGCGAAAACCGATGCGCTCGAGCGACGCGTAGACCTCCTCCAGCGTCTTCTCGCCGAAATTGGAAATGCTCAGCAAATCGCCCGGCGTGCAGTGCAGCAGGTCATGGACCGTGAAGATGCCGCGCTCCTCCAGGCAATTGGTCGTCCGTACCGACAAGCCGATCTCGGCCGTACTCATCTCCAGGCGCTGACGAAGACTGCGCGACTCCTCTTCGGTTCGACTCAACGGAATGCGGGTTCCCATGGGTACTCCCTCCCCCTGACAGAAATCCGATACGACGGTACGTCCTGCAGCCATCTCCTGGCCTGCGCCCTGTAACGCTGAGCGTGCCGTCTGCCGGCGCGTCACAACGCACGCCAGACCGGCAGCGCAAAACCAGGACCGTGCGGTCCCCAGTATAGCGATCGCCGGCCCGCTGGCACGCCCGCACGGCACCGTTTTCCCGGAAAAAACTGCCGGTCCCTGCTAGCACGCGGCAATCGCCGGGGGGGCCTGCGAGCTGTCCGCGCGGTCTTCTATAATGGCGGTCAGCGCCGGCACCCGCCGGTTCGGATCCGGCAGACGATTGTCGTGCAGCAGCACGGACCTCGGTAGACGACATCCCGGCAGCCGACACATGGACGGAATACTCGCAGCATTGACCGACTCGCAGCGGCAGGCGGTCCAGCACGTGGCAGGGCCGCTGCTGATCCTGGCCGGCCCCGGCTCCGGCAAGACGCGCGTGGTCACGCATCGCGTGGCCCACATGCGGGCCCAGGGGATCGCGGACGAGCGGATTGTGGCGTTGACGTTCACGAACAAGGCAGCCGACGAGATGCGGGCGCGGCTGGAGCGTCTGGCGCCGGGCTGCCGAGTCTGGATGGGGACGTTTCACCGGTTCTGTGCCCGGCTGCTGCGCCAGTACGCCTCCCTGGTCGGCCTGCGTGAGAACTTCTCCATTTATGATGCGGAGGACAGCCGCAAGCTGCTGCGGGAGGCCCTGGAGGAGGTGGACCTCGAGCTGATTCACGCGACGCCGTCGCGCGTCGCAGCGGCCATCAGCTGGGCGAAGAACAACCTGATCGGGCCCGACGACTACGAGGCGGCGGTCGGCAGTCCGATTGGGTCCGTGGTGGCC
>DAISIS010000023.1:7745-21314 GCA_036821925.1 Pirellulaceae bacterium | reverse complement strand
AGCGAAGTGCGGGGTGCTAAACATGAGTGACAACAACATGTCCCAATCAACCGAGGGTGATCGCGGTCCGGCGGCCTACGCCAATCCGTATCTGGCCGGCGTGCTGCTCGGCCTGACGCTGCTGGCTTCCTATCTGATCCTGGGCGCCGGGCTGGGCGCGTCGGCGGGCACCGCGCGGGCGGGCGCCTTCGTCGAACAGTGTCTTGCGCCGGCCCATGTGGCGGCGAGCGCGTATTTCGGGCGGTGGGTCGAGGGTGGCCGGAGCATTCTGTACTACTATCTCGTCTTCATGTTTGTCGGTGTCTTCCTGGGCGGGCTGCTGTCGGCCGTTCTGGCGCGCCGGATCCGGCCCGGCGTGGAGCGGGGCCGAGCCTTCGGTGCCGCGCCGCGGCTGCTGCTCGCCCTGGGTGGCGGACTGATCGCGGGCTTCGCCAGTCGGCTGGCCAACGGTTGCACATCCGGCCAGGCGCTCAGTGGCGGCGCAATGCTGCTCAACGGCAGCCTGGTGTTCATGGTCTGCGTGTTCGCGGGCGGCTACGCCGCAGCCTGGTTCGTGAGGAGGCAGTGGCATGATTGAGACCTTCTTCGGTGCCGATCAACTCGATACACCGCGTGCGATGTTCGCCGCCCTCCTGATCGGACTGGCCTTCGGGTTTGTCCTCGAGCGGGCTGGATTCGGCAGTTCGCGGAAACTGGCCGGGATCTTCTACTTCCGCGACATGACTGTCTTGAAGGTGATGTTCACGGCCGTCGTGACCGCCATGCTGGGATTGTCCTATGCCTTCGCGTTGGGTTGGGTGGCGCCGGACCAGGTCTACGCCCTCCCCACCGTCTACAGGGCCCAGATTGTCGGTGGTCTGCTGTTCGGCATCGGGTTTGTCATCAGTGGCTGGTGCCCGGGCACAGCCGCCGTGGGGGCGGCCTGCGCCAAATGGGACGCGGTCGCGTTCCTGCTGGGCACAGCGCTGGGCGCCGTCGGCTTCAACGAACTCTTCGGTGTCCTGCAGCGGCTCGGCATCGTGCCAGGTGCCCATACGGGCGAAGTGATCGGCGAGCCATCGGAGCCGCTGGTGGCGTTTGGCATGTCGCGGGCCTTGTTCGCGCTGTTGTTCACCGCAGTGGCCATCGCCGCGTTTCACGCTGCCGAGTGGGTGGAAAAGCGCGTCGGTGGCGGCGGCAGGTATCTCGGGAGTCCCGTGCTCAAGGCGCTCAGTATCGCGCTGGCGGTCTTCGCCGCGGCCCTGTTCATCCTGCCCGGCCCGCTCGGCGCCCCGGCCGCGCCGGCAGCTGGCCTGGCTCACGTGGAGCTGCTCCACGCCATCGAAACCGCCCAGGACCATCTGGAGCCGGAGGAACTGGCCGATCGGCTGGTGGCCGGCGGCCAGGAGCTTGTCGTCGTCGACGTCCGCCCCCCGGCTGAATATGCGGCGTTCCACATTCGCGGCGCCCTCAACATCAGCCTGCCGGATCTCCCTGAGGCGCTCGAACCCTACCGGAATCGCGGCCTGATCGTGCTGTACTCCAACGGCATGACGCATCCCGCTCAGGCGCGCGACGTGCTGGCCCAATTGGGCTTCGCAAACGCCTACCTGTTGACCGATGGCCTGCAGGGATTCACCGAGCGTTGCCTGAAACCTGTGTCGCTGCGCAGCGAGCCGTTGCCGCCCGACGAGGCGGCCAAGGTGCGCACGTGGCGGGCGTTCTTTCTCGGCAGCGAGTCTGCGCCGGCCGCGGCGCCTGTCGCCAAGGCCCCGCCGTCCACTTCCGACAACCTGCCCGGGCTGGTCACGACCCAGTGGCTGGCGGACCGGCTGAACAATCCGGATGTGAAGATCATCGACCTGCGTTCGCAACCGAAGTACAACGCTGGGCACATTCCGGGTGCGATCTCGCTCAACCCGGAGAGTTTGCGCGGCAACGTGGGGGGAGTCCCGTCGTTGTTGCTGCCGGCGGACATGCTCGCACGCCACCTGTCGCTCCTGGGAATTCGGCCTCACGACACGGTCGTTCTGGTCTGCGGCAATGTGCCGGGCGACGGAGAGCTGGGTAATGGCGTACGCGACGCCACGCTCGTGGGCATGGCCTTCGCACGGCTCGGGCATCCCCGCTGGACGCTGCTGGAGGGCGGGCATCACCAGTGGATAACGGAACAGCGCCCGGTGTCACAAGCCTTGCCCGTGATCACCTCCTCGCAATACCCGGCGGGCACAACCGAAGACACCTTCACGGTGGACGCCCAGGCGGTGCTGCTGCGCGTCGGCGACCAGCAGACGGTGATCATTGACACGCGCCCGGCGGATTATTTCCGCGGTGAGAAATCCGACGAGGCGCGGGCCGGCCACATTCCCGGCGCGGTCAACCGCCCGATGAAGGCGGACCTGGGCCCCGATGATCGATTCAAACCGGTGGCGGAACTGGAGCAGGCGTACAGCACGCTCATTCCGACCAAGGACACACCGGTCATCGTGCATTGCCGTACCGGCCATCAAGCCAGTCAGACGTTCTTCGCTCTGACCCGCCTGCTGGGGTATACCAACGTGAAATGGTACGACGGAAGCTGGAGCCAGTGGGCGGCGCTCCCCGAGTTTCCCGTGGAGAAATGAGCATGAGCGACTGGATCACGCTTTGATCCAGTCGAAGAAGCCCATCGCTTCCAGTTCGCTGCGCAGCGTGGTCAGTTGCTCGGCCGTCGGATTGCTGTTGGGGAGCCGTGCAGGGCCGACGGGAACGCCCAGCATGTCCATCACGGCCTGGGCTGCGCCCAGGTAGCCGATGCGTGCGAGGGCCTGGATCAGCAGCACACTGCGGAACTGCTCCTCGCGTGCGGCCGCCAGATCGCCGCGATGGAATGCCGCGAAGAGTCGCTGGTAGATCGGCGCTGCGAAATTGTAGCTGCTGCCCACAGCCCCTTTGGCCCCCAGCGCGAGCGCTGCCAGGAGGAATTCATCGCAGCCGAAGGGGATGTCCCATGCGCCCGCGTGGAAGCGCAGGCACAGCTGGTACGCCATGAGGTCGGAGTTGGTGAACTTGATCCCGGCGAGCGTCGGGATGCGTCCGTGTGCGTGGGCCAGGAATTCGGGCATGGAGAAGCTCACGCCGGTGAGCGTCGGGATGTCATAGAAGTAGAACGGTGTGGCCGGCGCCGCAGCCGCGATCTCGCCCAGGCACCTGGTCAGCGTCTCGAGCGACCGCGGCTTGTAGTAACTGGGGGCCAGTGCCGCGATCGCGACCGCCCCCAGCTGTTGAGCCTGTGCCGCCAGCGTGACCGCGTCGGCCAGACAGTTGGAGCCGACGTGTACGACCACGCGCAGCCGCGTCCCCTGTGCGACCTCCGCCCAGCGCTGGGCAAGCGTCTGGCGTTCAGCCAGCGACAGCGAATGGCTCTCGCCCGTGCTGCCGCCGATGAAGACGGTGGTCACATCGTGGGCCAGCAAGTGCGCTGCTTGCTGTTCCACAACAGCCAGATTGAGCGATCCATCCTGGCGGAACGGCGTGTGGGCGGCCGCGACCAGGCCTGTGAGTAAAGCGTCCACGATGAAGTCCTCCGAAACTCAGATAGGGCAGTGTTGGCCATGATGTGTTATAACACCGATTACTGATCACACCATCCTGAGGCAGGGAGCTGGCATGAGAATCGAATCGGTGGACTTATTCTACCTGGCGATGCCCGAGGTGCTGGACATTGGCGACGGCAGTCAGGACGCGCTGCTCGTGCGGCTCGGCGCAGGGGGCCACACTGGGTGGGGTGAATGCGAAGCGGCCCCGCTGGTTTCGATCGCCAGCCTGACCTGCCCGATGTCACACAGCGCCTGCAAGCCCGTTGCCGCGTCGGTGCTCGGCCAGGCGCTCGACAGTGTGGACGACATCATCCGCATCGGCAATCTCGTACGCGAGCAGAGTCTCGACCTCCTGCAGGCGGACCATACGCTCTCGGGTATCGACATGGCCATGTGGGACGTGCTCGGCCAGCGCTACGATACTCCCGTCTACCGTCTGCTCGGCTACGATGCGGCATTTCCCAAAATCCCGTACGCCTCGCAGCTGTTCGGCGACACGCCCGCGGAGACTTACGAGAAGGGGCGTCTGGTGACGCAGCAGGGCTACCGCGCCGTCAAGTTCGGGTGGGGCCCGTTCGGCAAGGGGGACGTGCAGTCGGACATCGACCAGGTGGTCGCCGCGCGGGAGGGGATCGGTGCGGACGGGATTCTGCTGATCGATGCCGGCACCGTGTGGGTCGACAACGTCGCGCGTGCGGCGCAGTGCCTGCCGGTACTGGAGCAGTGCCAGGCGCGCTGGCTGGAGGAGCCTTTTGTCAGCGGCGCCCACCAGGCCTACCGCACGTTGGCCGCGGGTGCCGGCGCTGTGAAGATGGCCGGCGGGGAGGGCTGCCACAATTACTTCATGGCCGAACACATGCTGGATCATGCCGGGCTGGGATACATCCAGATCGACGCCGGCCGGATCGGTGGCATTACGATTGCCAAACGCGTGGCAGATGCCGCTCAGGCACGCAGCATCACGTACGTCAACCACACCTTCACGTCGCACCTGGCGCTCAGCGCCTCGCTCCAACCCTACGCGGGCTTGCGCGACCATGTGCTCTGCGAGTACCCCGTCGAACCGAAGTCGCTGGCCTGGGACCTGACCGCCGACCATCTGGAGCGGGACGCCGACGGGCAGGTGTGCGTGCTCGACCGGCCGGGGCTCGGCCTGCAACCCGACCTGGACGCCGCCGCCCGCTATCTGGTGGACGTCGAGATCAAGGTGGGGGGCAGAGTCCTCTACCGGACGCCCAAGCTGACGTCGTAGCGCGGTAGCGGGCCCCCCCGCGTCAGGAGTAAACTGTCCGGGGTCATCAGCGATGCGGATGGTGCGGTGCCGCCCGATCCCACGACAAGACACGAACAGCAAACTCGGAAATGAGGAACCTGGTCATGTACGCAACACTTACACGGGGCGTTCTGACGGCAGCCATCGGCCTGGTCATGGCCTGTGCGTGGGCCGGCGTGGCCGCAGCTCAGGAACCAGAAGCGAAGTACCTGTCGACCGATCTGGCCGACCGCCTGTCGACGATCGTGCAAGGTTGGGGCGGGCTCGGGATGGATACATCGGTCATACCTTTGCACGCGCCGGCGATGACACTCCGCATCAAGGACAAGGAGTACCAGCATGGCCTGGGGCATCATGCCAATGGCGAGATCATCGTGGATCTGGCCGGTCAGTTCCAGACGTTTCTGACGGAGGTTGGCGTGCAGTGGCAGGGAGGACACGATCAGGCCTCGGTGATCTTCCGCGTGTTCGTGGATGACAAGAAGGTATTTGACAGCGGCGTGATGCGCGAGGGGGACGCGCCGCAGCCGATCAAGGTCTCCGTTGCCGGCGCGGAAGAGTTGATGCTCGTGGCGGATGACGCGGGAGACGGCATCGCATTTGACTGTGCCAACTGGGCCGATGCGCGGCTGATCCCTGATCCGGCAGCCGCCGCGCGCGGGCCCGTGATGGGCATGGATGTCGCCCCGTTCGGTCGCGTCGCCACGTGGGATCCGCAGCGTATGGCAGGCACCGCAGCGGGGCGTGTGGAGGAAATCCCGGCGGGGGACATCCGCCTGCACCGTGACGTGCTGCCCGAACCCGACGGCAGCTACCGGGTGCCGGTCACGGGCCAGTCCGGCTGTATCGGATTACGGTGGGACGAAAACCGCATGCTGCGGCAGGTCGCCCTGGCATTCACCGATCCGGCGGCAATCCCCCCCGCGGAATCGATCCAGTTGCAGACCTGGTCCGGCGAGTCCGCCTGGCAGGGAAACTGGGAGCCGGTCCAAGTGGTGCCGCAGCAGCTTGACAATCAGTTGATCTGGAGTTTCACCCCTCTGAGTTCGATGCGCGGCACGCAGAAAGTCCGCTGGATCTTCGCGGGCACCGAGACACCACCTGTCATCCAGGGCCTGCACGCCTATTCGCGGTCGCGGTCGGTGACGGTGGACTTGCGGGTCGAGTCGACGACACCGGGGCGGGGCGGCCCCGTCGCCATCACGTTGCATAACGGTCTGTTCAGTGACGCCTCCACCGCGCGTGAAGGAACGTTGCGGCGGACCTGGGACCCTGCGGAGCCCCTGGCACTTCAAGTCCGCGCTGCTGTCACCAAACGCTACAAGGCCGATCGGACGGTGTTGCAGTTCGAGTTCCCTGACACAGCCTTTGGTGTGGCGGTGGAGGATGTGCTGGCAAACGACTGCGTCTATGTGCCGCATGCCGGCCTGTTCGTAGTCCGCCAGCCCGCGCCGGTGACGCGGGAAGAGTACCTCCAGCAGATCGCCGGCCAGAAGACGCTGCTCGCACAAGTCCGCGAGAAGCCCGACCAGACGTTTGCACAGGCCCTGGCCGTCGTGCACAATCCGGTCCAGAATCTCGGCCCGATGATGCTCTCGCTGGCCTGTGACAACCGCAAGTTTGTCGCCGAGCGGGAAGGCCGGTTGTTGTTCGACACGTACACCCGGTTCGACGAACCGGAACGGCCGATCCCCACACAGTGGCAGCTCACGCCGCGTTTTGGCAGCGGCCAGGATCAGCAGATCGCGCGCCACCTCACCGGCAAGTGGCTCCCAATGCCGACAACCAGCGTCGTGGAAGGGGACGTGGCCTATCGCGTGTGTACGTATGTGGCGCCGGTGGATGATGCGCCGCCGGCGGGCAGCCCGCAGTGGGTCCGCCAGCAGGCCCTGGGGGTCGTGGAGTTCTCGGCCAAGAACCAGGGGCGTGACACCCGCAACGCCTCGCTCGAGCTGGCTTTGGTTCCGGGTGAGGGCAACACCCAGACGGTTGTCTGGCAGCAGACGCCGCAGGCGATTCTCGCCTGCGTTGCCGATCGGCTGCTGGTAGTGCTCGACGTGAGCAAGCTGGGGTCTGCCGAGGTCCGGCTGGACGGAGCGAAGGTGACGGTCTCGGGGCAGCTGGCTGCCGGTCAGGTGGCAGAAGGCGTCGCCTATGTGCCCGCCTGGCCGGCCGCGCCGGACGAGGCAGCCCGACTGCTGAAGTCTGCTCCCTACGGGGCGCGCGTCGCCAGCTACTGGAACAGCGTGCTCGCTTCGGCCACCCAGATTGAACTCCCCGACCAGTTGCTGACCGACGTCATCCGGGCCTCTCAGGTGCACTGCCTGTTGGCAGCCCGGAACGAGGACGCCGGGCGCCGCGTCTCGCCATGGATCAGTTCCGACCGGTATGGGCCGTTGGAGAGCGAAGCGAACTCGATCGTCCGCGGGATGGGGCTGATGGGGCACGAAGAGTTCTCGCGCCGCAGCCTCGAATTCTTCATCGGCCGCTACAATGACGCGGGCTTTCTGACCACCGGCTACACGATGGTGGGCACCGGCGAACACCTATGGACGCTGGCCGAGCACTATCTGCGTGTGCGGGACGAGCGGTGGTTGCAGACGATCGCTCCCGAGGTGGCGCGCGCATGCAAGTGGATCGTGGCGCAGCGCGCCAAGACCAAGCTGCACGACGGCCAGGGTGAACGGGTGCCGGAGTATGGCTTGTTCCCGCCCGGCGTGACCGCCGACTGGAACCGCTATGCCTACCGATTCTTCAATGACGCCCAGTACTGCGCGGGACTCGACGCGGCCGCTCGCATGTTGGAGTCGATCGATCATCCCGACGCCCCCGCGCTGCTGGAAGATGCCCGGCAGTACCGAGAGGACCTGGTGCGCGCCTACCGCGCGACGCAGGCCCGCTCGCCTGTCGTCCGGCTGGACGATGGGACCTGGGTGCCAGCCGACCCGGCGCTGCTGGACTGCCCGGGCCGCGTGGAGGACTTCCTGCCCGGCGAGGACGGCAACCGGAGCTGGGCGTACAGTGTGGAGATCGGTGCGCACCATCTGGCGGCCACGGGGATTCTCGATCCCAAGTCGCGCGACGTGGAATGGATGATGAACTATCTGGAAGAGTCGCAGTTCCTGCGCACCGGCATGGGGGACTATCCGGAGGCAAAGAACCGCCAGGACCCGTACAACTTCGGCGGCTTCGCCAAGGTGCAGCCCTATTACGGCCGCATCGCCGAAGTCTATGCCGGCCGCGACGACGTCAAGGCCTACCTGCGCTCCTACTTCAATGCCATCCCCTCGCTGCTGAGCCTGGAGAACCTGTCGTTCTGGGAGCATTTCCACAACATCGCCGGCTGGAACAAGACGCACGAGACCGGCTGGTTCCTGTGCCAGAGCCGCATCCTGCTGGTCATGGAGCGCGGTGACGAACTCTGGCTGGCACCGTTCGCCACCGGCGCCTGGCTGGCGGATGGCGAGCGGATTTCTGTGGTCCGCGCGCCGACCAGCTTCGGACCGGTCAGCTACACCATCCAGTCGGCCGTGGCACAGCAGCACATTGATGCGACGATTGAGCCACCTGCACGCAACGCACCTCAGCGGATCGTGCTGAGAGTGCGGCATCCGGAGGGCAAGCCGATCCAGTCGGTGACCGTGGACGGCGCACCCCACCAGGAATTCGACCCGCAGGCAGAAACGGTCACCCTGACACCGTCACGGGACAAGGTGCACGTGCGGGTGCAATATTAGGCAACCGGGTGGCGGGCGTGCCCAGCCTGCCACCTGAAACGACGCGGAGACACTTGATGGTTTCACAGAACAAGGTGGCGCTGGCCTGCATGGCGCATCCGGACGACGTCGAATTCACCTGTGGCGGCACACTGGCGCTGTTGCACCAGCAGGGCTGGGAGATCCACATGGCGACGATGACCCCGGGTGACTGCGGTTCGGATCAGCTGGGTCGGGAGGAGATCAGCCGGATCCGGCGGGTCGAGGCCGCGCAGGCGGCCGCCGTCCTGGAGGGGACGTACCACTGTCTTGAATGCCCGGACGGGTTCATCATGTATGACCCGCCCACGGTCGCCGCGGCGGTGAAGCTCGTGCGTGAAGTGCGGCCGGCCCTGGTCTTCGCCGCGTCACCGCAGGATTATCTGATCGACCACGAGGTGGCCAGCGCCCTGGTCCGCAATGCTGCGTTCTTTGCTGGCGTGCCCAACCTTCAGACCGAGCCGTTCGGGGCGTTCCGCCCGGTGCCTTACCTCTACTATGCCGACGCGATGGAGGGGAAAGACCTGCTGGGTCTGCCGCTCGACCCGACGACGATTATAGATACAAGCGCTGTGATCGAGACGAAGGTGCGCATGCTGGCGTGCCATGCCAGCCAGCGCGACTGGCTGCTCAAGCAGCACGGCATGGACGAATACACGGAGTCGATGAGGACCATGGGTCGTCGGCGCGGTGAACTGATCGGCGCGGCGTACGCGGAATGGTTCCGGCAACACCTGGGACACGGCTATCCACAGGACAACCGGCTGGCCCGCGAGTTGGGCCGGCTGGTCCACGTACGGCCTTTACGGAGCGCGGCGTTGTGAACGGCTTGAAGGGAACGAGCTACGTTTTTGCGATCGCCTTTGTCGCCTCAGTGGGGGGCTTCCTCTTCGGCTACGACCTGGCCATCATGGGCGGGGCCAACGTGTACCTGAAGCAGCAGTTCGGGCTGTCCGACGCCGGCTTCGGATTCACGACGGCCAGCGCGGCGTTGGGCTGCGCGGCTGGCCCGTTCCTGGGGGCCTGGCTCTGTGACCGCCTGGGGCGTCGCCGCACGCTGATCGGTGCGTCGGTACTATTGGCCATCAGCGCCGTGCTCACCGCCCTGCCCCGCGACGTGTACACCTTCAACGTGTTTCGCATCGTGGGCGGCGTGGGGGTCGGCCTGTGTTCGATCGCTTCGCCGATGTACATCGCCGAAGTCGCGCCGTCGCGCAACCGCGGTGCGCTGGGGTTCATGTACCAGCTGGCAATTGTCGTGGGGATGGTGCTCTCCATTCTGATCGCCTACTTCTTCGCCGGCTGGTTTGCCGAGACCACCGGCTGGCGCTGGATGTTCGGCTCGGAAATGGTCCCCATTCTGGTCTTCGTGGTCTTCCTGACGATGATCCCCGAGACCCCGCGCTGGCTGGCCGCCCGCGGCCTGGAGCCTCAGGCGCTGGCCGTCCTGCAGCGGATTGGCGGAGCGGAATATGCCGAGCAGCAGATGGGGGAGATTCGCGAGTCGTTGTCCGAAGAGACAGGCACGTGGCGGGAACTCCTCGCACCGGGCATGAGACGCGCATTGGCGGTCGGCCTGCTGCTGGCGATCTTCAACAACTACACCGGCTGGAGCGGCGTCTACAACTATCTGACCACGATCTTCCAGCAGGAGCATTCGATCGAGACGTCGGCGGCGATCTTCCAGTACATGCTGTGCTACGCGTTCATGGGGGCCATGACCCTCTGCGCCTGCTTCGTGGTCGACCGCGTCGGCCGCCGGCCGCTGTGGATCGGCGCATCGGCTGTGATGATCATTGCCAACGTCGTCACCGGCTGCATGTTCCACTTCAACCTGACCGGCATCCTGGTGCTGCTGGCGATCTTCTTCCTGGCGATCCCCCACTCGTTCGCCCTGGGTCCGCTCCCCTGGCTGATGATGTCGGAGCTGTATCCGACGCGGATTCGCGCGCGGGCGGTGTCGATCACCACCACCGTGCTGTGGATCACGGCGTTCTTTCCGGTGCTGCTCTTTCCGATTCTGCAGGCCTGGTCGGAGCGGTACCTCCAGTCGGTGGCCGGCGTGTTCTGGATCTATGCCGGGATCTGCGTCCTGTCGCTGCTTTTCGGCTGGACGCTGTTACCCGAGACCAAGGGGCGTTCGCTGGAAGCGATCGCGGAGTCGTGGAAACGCCGGTGAGCTGCGTCCGCTACGGACGCCGCTCCCAGACGGTCAGTTCCGCCAGCGTATGCTGGAATTTCCGGCGCGTTTCGCGCAGGACGAACTCCACGTCCTGAGGCGCATCGAGCATGGTGAAACGGGGGCTCAGCAGCTCGCGCAGCGCGTCGAGCGTCATGCAGGGCTCACCCCCTTTGCGCACGCCCCCCAGCCAGTTCTCCTTCCGGGTGAATTCCTCCAGCCAGGTATAGGGTGAGGTGAGCACCAGCACCCCTCCCGGATGCAGACGCTCGTGGATCGATTCCAGGAACCGTGCTGGGTCGTACAGCCGATCGATCAGGTTGGCGGCCAGGATCAGATCGTAGCCGGTGAACTGCGGTTTGAGATTCGTCGCGTCCCCCTGGAAGAACTCCACGCGATATGCCACCTCGTCCAGCCCCAGCTCAGCCAGACGCGTCGCGTGGTACGAGACCACTTCCCCCTCCTCGACCAGTTCGTAGTGCGTCACCCCCTGCTCCTTGAGCTGCAGTGCGATACGGATGAACCGCGCCGAGAAGTCGATGCCGGTGACGTGTTCGAAGTCCCGGGCCAATTCGAACGTGGCCCGCCCCACAGCACACCCCAGGTCCAGCGCTTTGCGACGCGGGCGTTCCTGTGTGTAGTGGCTGCAGATCGCCGCACAGCGCGTGGGGAAATTGGGGACGGCAAAGTACGTGCCGCCGTAGTGGAATTCACAGTACTGCGACACCGCCACATCCGACTCATACATCGCCTCAGGCTGCGTCAGCGGCTGGTCCGACTGCACGTAGCGCAACCCGGCATGCTGGAAGAAGTGCCGTCGGAAGGCGTAGCGGGAATCCCGCGTCGCTTCGTTGCCGGTCGACATCCAGGAACCACCTTTGATCAGGTTGTGCTGCGTGTCAAACGTCGGTGTCGAAAAGTCGTCATAGTAGGGATGCACCTGGAAACCGTCGAAGCCCGTGATCGGCGTCTCCGTCCACTGCCACACGTTGCCGATCAGGTCGAAAAACTCACCGAACCGGAACCGGTTCACCGGGCACGGCGACGCCCAATGCTCCAGATTGATGTTCCCCGGCGCGCTCTCCCAGTACGGCTGGTCCGGAATCGCGTGCAGGTCCCGCAGCCGATACCATTGGGCCTCCGTGGGCAGGCGAATCGGTTTGCCGGTGCGGTGGGCCAGCCAGTTGCAGAACGCCTTGGCCTCCAGATAGTTCACCTCCACCGGCCAATCCCACGGCATGTCGATGATCTGGGCCAGCGTGCGCAGCCGGTAGCCGCCGGGCGGTGCGACCCAGAACAGCGGATGCCGGGCCTGGGAATACCCCACCCACTTCCAGCCTTCCGGCGTCCAGTACTTCTCTTCTTCGTATCCGCGCTGCTCGACGAATCCCAGGTACTCCCGGTTCGAAACCAGATACCGGCTGGCCTGGAAGTCCCAGACCTCCGATTCCTGACGGCCGAATTCGTTGTCCCAGCCGTAGAACGGGTGGTCCTTGGCCTTGCCCAGCACGACGCGCCCGCCGGCCACCGGCACCAGCTCGTTCTGCGGCGCTTCGCCCGAGTCGGGGCAGATGTCCCACAGCGGGAGTGGCCTGACCATTTCCAGCGGCAGCCGCCGGATAATCACGGACGACGTCTCCAGATGGATCCGCTGGTGCTCGATCCCCATCAGAATCACCCAGAAGGGATGGTCCCAGTTGATGGGCATCGCCAGCGGCATCGTGCGGATGGCGTGGTCAACCACCGCGCGTACACTGTCGCGGTACGCCTTCACTTCGGCCACCGTCGGCCAGTCGTAGTGTGCTTCGTTTAGATCATCCCACGACATCTCGTCGACACCCACCGCAAACATCGACTCGAACCGGGGATTGATCCGCTGGTTCGTGATCCGTGCCACGATCAGCTTGTTGATGTAGAAGGCGGCCGTGTGCCCCAGATAGAAGATGAGCGGGTGGCGGAGCGGCTCGGCCCGCAGATAGAAGGCCTCGTCCTTCGCCAGCGTCTCGTAGAGCTGTTCATCAAGACTGAACGTCGCGTGGAAGTAACGCCGGATCTCCTCCCGCTTCTCGTCCGGATCACCCTGATTCAGTATCGTGGTTCGTGTGCACCGAAGCTCCATGAGACGCCTCATCAGTGGCTTGTTGCTGACCAGAACAATCGAGAACCGCCGCGGACAACTCCCCTACGTTGCGGCGCGCACCGCGAATGTGCCCACAGACCGGGCGCAATATCATAGCAGTGCACTGCGGAGCCGCCCAGTTTGACCGATCGGGCAGCCCCCCCCGAGACCACGGGTCCCGCGTCCGCGAAATGGGTGTTCCGCTGCAGACAGCCGGGCGAACCGGCTCGGCGACGGTTAAGCTCGCGGCGGGAATCCGGTTAACACTCAGACCCTGTCCGCTTTCGCACGGCCGCCCGCATCCGGGCGAGGAGGTACCCGTATGAGGCACAAATCGGCTTCCAAGCCTGATCACATTGAAGTCTTTTTCAGCTCTACACCATCGTCGGTTTCGGACCGCTGGTCCGGCTGAGCCGGCTGCCGCTGATCGCCCAGCTGTTGGCGTGGGGGTATCGAGCGTTTGCCCGCCATCGGCTCCGCTTGACCGGTCGCTGTGCCGGCGGCTCATGCGGCGCTGCGCCGGTCCCGGTCCCCGTTCGCGTTGACGACGTGCCGCCGAGCCGCTGACGGCATCACCGGGAACCGGCGTCTGGGTATTGTGTTGTCCTACGGGTCGTACGGGTCTTACGGAGATCGAGTCAGCGACTGGCGCAGCGGAGAACGCGTGAGGGCCTGCAGGTCGCGTC
>DAISIS010000023.1:0-7645 GCA_036821925.1 Pirellulaceae bacterium | reverse complement strand
GATCGAGTCAGCGACTGGCGCAGCGGAGAACGCGTGAGGGCCTGCAGGTCGCGTCGCGGGTGCGCCCAGACGCGTGCCAGCGCGTCATCGACCAGCGCGAACACGGCCTGATAATCCGCGTCATCGGCGCTGGCATAGACGGTCGATCCGCATTTCTCCGTCCCCCCGGCCGATGCCGCGAGCGGCGCGCGCAGGAACAAGCTGCCTTCGGCCCGATGGATGTCGATCCAGTCGAGGCGGGTGATCGAGTCGGCCGCGTGGCAGCTCGCGCAGCGTTTCTGGTGCACCTCGTGCAACTTCCCCCGCAGCTCGCCGTCCTGCGCCAGGTCGTAAGCAGGCGCATCCGCGCGTTTGTTGACGAATCCGTCATGGTACGGCGCGTTGGCATCCATCCATATGGTCAACCGCAGCCGCTCGTCGTCGGTAAGTGTCACGCGCTGCGTGTGCGGTGCCTGGGTGATAGTCGTGTACAGCCGGCTCTTGTGCGCTCCATAGGCCAGCACGGGCGTGATACTGGCATCCTGCAGATTGGGTTCCGCAATCGCCACGAGCTGTCCGCGATTGATCGTCTCGAAGGCGCGATTGAAGCCGTAGCCGGGCACCCGGCCCCACATCTGTTCATACTGGCTCGACCACTCTGTCAGGCCGCCGAAGAAGTCGTGCCCGCCCGCCGGCTGCAGGCCACTATGACATTCCACGCAGTGCCGGTCCAGGATCGGCTGGATGTCGCGGAGGAAACTCACGGGGCCTGACCCCCAAGGGGCCGGGAGCGGAGTCGGGGGGGGCAGAGAGGCAGCCAACGGGCCGGGACTCAGTCGGGGGGCCACGCCGCGCGATTCATGGCAACCCGCGCACGCGCGCCGCTCACCCGGCTGAAAACTGACGAAGCTCCGCATGCGCCGCAGCTCCATCCGGTTCTCGTCCAGCAACTGGAAGTAGACAGCCGTGTCTGGCGGCACCCGGAAGTGCGCGCTGCCGTCCGCCTCGACCGGCACATCGCCCAGGATTCTGATCGGCGTCCAGTTGATCAGCGTGGGACCTTTCTCTCCATACCGCTGCCCGCCAAGCTGGTTGTCGTACGGCCAGCCGATCGGTTCCGCCACGCGGATGTATCGGATCCGCTGCGGGTCCAGATCTTCGCAGCCGAAACTGACGTCACTCACCACGCACGTCGCATCGCCCGCGATGGGATTGACCAGCTCAGGTAGGATCGGAGGGGTGCGCCGCGCACGGAGCGGAACGGGGATGAAGCAGGAGATCGCCGGATCGCGATAGATCAGCTCTTTGTTGCCGAACACGTCGACCAGATAGAGTCCGTAGCCGACGGGGTTGGTCGACGCGTCGCCGTGCGTGTACGAGGCGAGGAAGAATTTATCGGACAGCGCCCAGGGTGTCGCATAGAAGCCGCCGTTGTCCTGCACCCCACCTTCCGGCACCGGCACGCCGTCCATCCCGCCTTCGGGAGGTTTGACCCCCAGCGTGACGATCCCGATGCCCTGCGGCGTGTTGATGCCGCTGGCGGTGTCGACGATCACGAGCGGCCCGGCGGCCAGCGTGTGATGGCCGGCCGCAATGGCGACCAGCTTCGCGCTGTCGGGAATCGAGCGTGTGTCTTCCAGCGCCCACGGGTCGACGAAATGCTGCTTGAAGATCGCGTCGGCACCGGTGCCATCCGGCCGCACGGTCCAGATCGACTGAATGTACGCCCAGCTGCGTTCGTGGTATTCCCACCGCGTGTAGGCGATCAGGCCGTTGTCGAGCGTGTGCGGCAGGTAGTCGCCATCCTTGCTCACGCTCATCCGGCGGATGCCGCTTCCATCCGGCCGCATCACGTATAGATTGCAGCTGGTTTCGTCCTTGTCGTACTCATTGCATTGCAGCGATGTGCCTCAGCGTTCGGACACGAAGACGATGTCGCCGTTGGGGGCGTAGGTCGGATCGAGGTCGCTCCATTCACCCGCGGTCAGCTGCCGCAGCGCGCTGCCATCCACCGTGGTCTCGAAAATGTGGATCGGTTCCTCCGAACGCCGCAGCCGGTAGCTTTGCGACCGATCGAGCCAGCCCTCCGGCGGCTGATCGCTGCGCGCCATCGCATAGCCGAACACGACCCGCGTCCCGTCCCAGAACAGATCCATGCCGTGCACGTGACCGGGGCCCAGCGCCCCGTTGAGCAGATAGGTGAGGCTGGGTGGCGGTGGCGCTGCCGCTGCGTCGCCCGCCACCGGTGCCGGGTCGGCGATGGCGCGGAACAGACTGCCGGCTCCCCCCGCCCCGCGGAGCAGGCAGAGGTCGCCCCCCGGCTTGGACACCCACGGCATGTGGTTCAGGCACACATCGGGGTACGCTTCCTGTGTGAACCGCTTGACGAACAGCAGCTGGTCGAAATCCAGCAGCGGATTGGCAAACACGAGCTGGCGCACGGCCCACCGGGCGGCGAAGTAGACGCGGCGCTGCTCCGACTCCGGTGCGTCGCCGGGCAGCGTCTGCAGCTGGCGTTCCGCGCGGTCCAGCGCGGCCAGGTGCGGGGCAACGTCGACACCGCATGTGTGCAGATGCGCGGCCAGCCGGCGGCCGCGCGCGAGGCACTCCGCCGTGGGAAAGCTGCGCCGCTTGTGGACCTTGGCCGTCGACCATTGACTGAGGCTGGACTGGTCCGCCGGCTGATGCAGCGCGAGGTTCCGGGACGCGTCGTCCGGCCCGTAGATTTCGACTTCATCCAGATGGAAGAGGATCGGCTGGTCGCTGGGTATCTGCAGCCGCACGAAACGTGCCTGCAGGGCGCCGTCCGGGAAGACGACTTCCAGCGGCGGTGCGCCGGAGACGCCACCGAAATGCCGCCCCTCGTTGTCGTAGCGCTGCGTCCATTGCTGACCGTCGTCCGACGTCAGCACGAGGAGTGTATCCGCGTTGTGCAGGCCGGGTGCATAATCGAGGCGGTTGTAGACGACCAGGCGCGCAATCGGCTGGACGTGGCCCAGATCCACCTGCCACCAGGGACGCGGATCACCGCCCGTATGGAACGCGTACTTGCCGTCCTTGACGCCATCGACCGCGCCGGCCGCGTCGCTCTGAGTGGTCAACGGTTCCACCAGCGACTGGAGCCAATCCTCCTCGATCAAGGCGCGCTGCTCACCACCCGACACGGCTGCGACGCGCGGCTGCGTAGCGCTCGGCACCACACCGTCCGGCGGCGCGGCGTCCACCGCCGCGACGCGCAACGTGTACCCGATCAGACCGGCCAGGAACATGACAGCCTGCAGGTGTCTTGAATGCTGCTTCATACGGTCATCCCGTCTGCATGGCGGAAACTCGGACCCGTCTCCAGCCTGTCGCCCGGACGGCCACTGCGGCGGACCGGCTGGAAACTTGCCGCACGCGATGCGGCCACCTCTACTCGTACTCTATACTATTGAAGTCAGTTTCGGCGGGCTGCGTCAAGAGTGTTGTGACCACATGGGTCCCGATCATGAGTTCCAGTGCCGTAGCGGCCAGCGCGCGACGCAAGGCCTACGTGAACGTCGTCCTGCCGCTGTTCATCACGTCGATCATCGCCTACATGGATCGTGTCAACCTGAGCTACGCGAAGCTCACGATGAACGCGGACTTGGGTTTCACGGAGGAGATGTACGGCCTGGGTGCCGGCATGTTCTTCGTCGGGTACTTCCTGTTCGAGGTGCCGGGGGCGCTGATTGCCGAGCGGTTCAGCCCCAAGTGGTGGCTGGCCCGCATCATGATCACCTGGGGGATCGCGTCGGGCCTGATGGCGTTCATCACGACCGCCTGGCAGTTCTATGTGCTCCGCTTCCTGCTCGGCGTGGCCGAAGCCAGCCTCTATCCGGTCCTCTACGCCTCCTGCATCCCCCGCTGGTTCAGTTCCCGGGACCGGCCGCGCGCCATTGCCGTCATGTTGACGTCGTTGCAGGTGTCCAACATCGTCGGCGCGCCGCTGGCCGGCTGGCTGCTGGGCGTGCAGCTCTTTCATTTCCAGGGCTGGCAGGGGCTGTTCATACTCGAGGCGGTCCCCGCCCTCGTGTTCGGCCTCGTCCTGGTGTACTGGATGGCCGACTGGCCGACCGACGCCGCCTGGCTGACGTCCGACGAGAAACAGTGGCTGATGGCCCAGTACGAGCGGGAGGTGGCGGCCAAGAGCCAGGCACGGCACTACACGGTCTGGCAGGCGCTGCGTGAACAGGAAGTCCTCAAGCTCTGCGGCACCTACTTCCTGTGGATCACCGGCTTCTGGGGTTTCGGATATTGGATGCCCTCGGTGTTGAAAGACGCCTCCGGTTGGTCGAACCTGGCCGTCGGCTGGATGATTGTCATCCCGATGAGCCTGTCGCTGGTGTTCATGCTCTGGATCAGCCACCACTCGGCCCAGACGGGCGAGAAGCGGTGGCATGGGGCCGCTGGCCTGTTCCTGGCGGCTGCCGGCATGCTCTTCGGTACGATGACCCACAGTCCGTTCTGGTCGTTCATCTGCATGTGCATGGCGGCCATCGGCGTGTACGCGCCGTTCGGTGTCTGGTGGTCCTATCCCACCACGTTTCTGTCCGGCGCGGCCGCGGCAGGCGCCATCGGACTGATCAACTCGTGCGGCAATGTCGGTGGCTTCGTGGGCCCCTATCTGATCGGATTCCTGAAAGACGCAACAGGCAGCTTCACCGGCGGTTGGCTGTACCTGGCATTCTCGCTCACATGCGCTGGACTGTTGATCCTGACCTTCAAGAAACAGGTGCCGACCGACAATGTGGAATGATCGGCCGTCTCAGATGTCCCGGACTGCAACGTTCTCTGTGCTGCGTTCACTCTTCCTGTACAGCTCCGCAGTCGCGTCTCGTCGCGAGACGTTCGCGGGGCATGTCTGCATGTGGATTCCTGCGACGCTTGCAGTCGGATGCGGCCCGCAGGGATGTCAGCGGTAGCTGACCAATACGTGGACCGTGCCGGTCAAGTTCTTGAGGTCGACGGTTTCCTTGTTCACATTGAACTCAGACCACGCCTTCCCGTTCACGGTGACGCCCTTGATGGGAGCGGCCACTGGATGCCGGATCCGCAGTCTCACTGACTGCGGAGGATTGCGCGCGGGGAGCTCCACCA
The DNA here is from genome assembly GCA_036821925.1 of Pirellulaceae bacterium. Classification (GTDB taxonomy): domain Bacteria; phylum Planctomycetota; class Planctomycetia; order Pirellulales; family Pirellulaceae; genus JAAYDI01. Next base: position 2,548 of record DAISIS010000023.1, on the reverse strand, counting down.
TCGCACTGACGGAGCCGTTATCCGCGTCCGAGGCGATCTCATAGGCCACCGTCCCGAAATGTGTCGGAACATTCTTCACGCTGATCTTCTGGCCCTGTTTCAGCCAGGCGCGCGGTGTGCCACGGGCAATCCACAGCGTATTGTCTTGTTCCATGACCAACATATTGCGCATCCGTTCGAGAAACGCTGCCTCCTCGAAGATCTTGTCCGGCGGACCGTGCACTGCGTGCTCGTTGAAGACATAGCCGCTATCGGGCAGGATGTCGACGGCGTAGCAGTTCAAGAAGGATCGAATAAACGTCGGGATATCGTCCGCAGCCAGATGCATGTTGGCCGTGCGTTCCAGCCCGCCTTGATACTGCCAGCCAGCCAAGAACCAGTCTCGATCGCCGACATTGGTGTTCTCCAACAGCAAGCGATCCTCCAATACATCAAGGTATCCCTGCACGCGCACATCGTCCGGGGGCAACAAGCCGGCTGGGCTGATCAGTGCTGCTGCCGACTGGACCGTTTCCCAATACAGAGGTCCGACATGCGAGCCCGAACCGTCGCGCTGCCATCCCCACGCACCGGTCGCCAGCCCGCGCACGTAGCAGGCAAACGGAATCACAGAATGGAACGTGCCGTCGCGCACGGGCACGACGGGTGACAGCGCAATCGACCGCTCGACCGCGGCGCGCAGGTCTTGGCGATACGCTTCGGCCTCGGCCAACAGCCGAGCGCCGTCCGGATGGTCGATAACCATCAGGGTTTTCGCCAAACGCAGCATGGAGAGCCAGTAGTAGGCTTCGCATTCGTAGAACTGCATCCACAAGCCGCCACTATCCGGCGTCACCTGCAGTGCCGGTTGCAGGCCGTGGCACCACAGCCGCTCTCCGCCCGGAACCATGTCCATGACCGTACGCCGCTGACGCGCCATCCACTGCGCATTGGCCAGCAGGCGCGGCGCGGCGGCGGCGAGCCACTCGTTGGCACCAGTCAACCAGTAATGCTCCGTCAGTGCCCAACCGATGGAGCCAGGACCAAATGCGTGGACACCGTCCATATGACCGCCAGCACCCGGCGGCCCCACGGCGTGCGTGAGGCATCCGTGTCCCTCGGAAAACAACCCGTTGGGCCGGTCAGGCAGCGCCCACTCGTGATGGCCTGTTGAGTCCGGGTCCATCGGCAACGACACCCATTGTTCGAACCCGTCTTCGGCGGCCTGGTGTGACCCCATCAAGTCCAATGCCGCAAGAATCATGTAGGTCTCAGCGCCCAGAATGCCGTAGGGATGGTCGTTGAACCACATGCGTCCGGTCTGCGGATGCGTCTGTGCATGCCGCGTCAGATGCCAGACCCCCAGATTCCATTGGGCCGTCAGGCGGGCGCACGGAACCTGTACCTGCATGGCGGGCTCGCATCCCGGTGGCGGTGCGGGATGGGGCGGCAGGTCGCCATCGCGCATGGCCGAGACCGCGTTCTCCCACGTCTGCTCGTCATGTCGACGCAGCTGCTGACGTACTGTTGTCAGTTCTCGGCCGCGCAGCTCCTGGATGAATTCCCGAGCGCTGGCGGCCTGCGACGCCAGTTCGATCGGCGGCTCCTCCGGGACCAGCGACATCAGCGCCGTCGATCGCTCGGAGTAGAAGTGCCACACCGCGGCATGCTCCTGGCCATCAGCATGCGGATTGCCGGCATGGAGTGAGTTCACGACGTCGTCGGTGAGACGCCAGGCCCTTTGCTCGCCGCCGACTTCACATATGGTCAGCTCGATGACAACCGTGTCGCACTGATGGGCGCCTCGACGCCCCACGACCAGCGAAATCACGTCGCCCGGTTCCACACGGAACGGACTCAACACCCCGTCTGCTGTGGCGGCAGCAATGATCGGGCCCTCCTGTCCCTCCGTGAATCCACTGGCCAGGTTCTTTCGCTCCTGTTTGTCCTCGTGCGCGATCTGCCATTCGATTCCGTTGCTGCCGTTCTGGGCATGCGTGAGTTGGGCCGCAACGGCCACCTGTCCCGCGATCGGACTGCACCAACCGACAGCTACATCCACATCAGCGCCCGGATGCATGGCGACACGGTGCGCCGGAATGGTGATGCCTTGCACCGAGATCGCTGCATTGCTCGGGTTGCCGCCGAACCACGGTGTGGCGTCACGCCCCCAGCCCAGCAAGCCCTTGTCCCCGGCAATTGCGGACATCTTCTCGGACAGCAGGACGCGCGGCACCCGCAGGTCTGGGGTCACCGCGGCCGGTGGCGGTGGCGAAGCCGAAGTCCGGCGTACGAAGAACCCGTATTCCGGCGCCAGAATCGGCCCGTTCTCCAGGTCCGCAGCGAGGAACGAGAAGTTGCCCGCTTCGGTCCAAACGGTGACGATCGTCCTGGCAACATCGTCACTCTGCGTGGTAAACGGTTGCCGCCGCCGCCACTTGGATGTGCCCATGTACAACAAGCTGGCCTGTACGCCGCGGCGTGATTCCGCCTGGCGCACCGACTGCCAGGCGTTCGAAGCGGCAATCGTGGTGTCGCCGTCATTGTGGAGCGGCTTGAGGCCCGCCAT
>DAISIS010000022.1:0-21774 GCA_036821925.1 Pirellulaceae bacterium | reverse complement strand
CCCTGAGCGCTATTCTGCTGGCCGCCTGCATTCGTTCGTTCGTCCAGGCGCGGCGGCGGTGACCTGCCGCGGCCCCGGCCAGTCGGCTCGGCACCACCGCGCCTGTTGCGCATGCGCGTGTGGCGGTCGTGCGCGGGCCGGCGTGCAAAGTCAGCAGCTGGCCCGGAAGCGTTCCAGCACGGCCCGCGTATCTTCGGCTTTCAGACGCGGGCCCAGGTTGGCCACGATGCGCGACGCGGCCACGGCCGCGAGCATGCCGGCCTGCGGATGGGTCATCCCGTGCGAGATCCCGTAGAGAAACGCGCCGGCGAACATGTCGCCCGCCCCCAAGGTATCGATGGCCTCGGTCGGCATCGGCCGGATCTGATGGAGCGTGCGGCCGTCAAACACGACGGCGCCCTGCGCTCCGCGCGTAACGACGAACTCGCGCGCAAGACGCTGCAGATGCGCCACAGCCCGCTCGAGATCGTCCGTCTGCGCCAGGCACTTCGCCTCGTCCTCGTTGGCAAACAACAGGTCGACGCCGCCGTCCAGCAATTCCTCGACCGACGAGCGGAAATAATTGACGATATTGGGGTCCGAGAGCGACAGCGCAATGGGGGTCTGGGCCGACCGCGCCTGCGACCTGGCGAACAACGCTGCTGACTTGCTGGTGTCGCTCGTCACCAGGTAGCCCTCGAGATACAGATACCGCGAGTTCCGGATGGCGTCGGCATCCACATCGTCCGGCGAGACGTCTGCCGATACGCCCAGGAAAGTATTCATGGTGCGGTCGGCGTCCGGAGTGACCAGGACCAGGCACTTGCCGGTCACCCCCTGGACATAGCGGTCGGCCGCCGTCCTGGTCGCCACGCCGGCGCGCATCAGGTCGTCGATATAGAAGTGCCCCAGGTCGTCGTCTGCGACGCGGCAGGCATAGTACGCGTGGCCGCCCAGCTGGCTCACGGCGATGATCGTATTGGCGGCCGATCCACCGCTCGCTCGATTGCACGTCCGCGTGCCGAGCCGCGCCACAATCGACTGCTGCTGCGCTTCATCCACCAGCGTCATGACACCCTTCTGGATCGCCAGCGCCTGCAGATCGTCCGCATCAACATGGTACTCAATGTCGACCAGGGCATTGCCCAATCCGCACACGTCGTAACGTCTCATGACCACTCACTTCCCGCCTGGCATGCGTTTGAATCCAACCGGCCGCATCATAGTGGATGGAGCGGCCGCGGTCACGTGGCCGGCGCGCGCCGGCCGCCGCCGACCTACCACCGGACCTGGTACAGGAAGTACATCATGTCGGCATCCGCCGCCTGGTTGGGACCTGCGGTGCCTTCGAGGAACGCCCCACCCCACAGTTTGCAGTAGGCCAGCAGGATGTCCGACGTGTCGGTCAGGTGGAAGTTCACGATGACATCCACTTCGTTGCCGACATCCGTTCCCGACTGGCCGGTCGGATCGCGCCGCGAGGCAGCGCCGGCCGGGTTGTAGAGCGCATCGCGGGCCTCGGCCAGCCAGAAGTGATGGTACTGCAGCCACACGGTCGTCCACGCGCTGGGATAGAAATACAGCTGTGCGCTCGCGTCATGGATGTTCTGCCGGCCCACCAGATCGGCCCAGCCCAGGTAGTGATGGCCGAACGGGTAGAGCTGGTTGAAGGTGTGGGACGTTCCGTCTGTTGGATCCGCATCGCCGCTGGCGAAGTCGTAGTAGAGCCAGGCCGTGGGATTACCGCGCATATCCTGCAGATGCTTCCCCACGCCGGCCGTCGCCATGCCGGCGACCAGATCGGCGTCGCCGCGGTCGCCAAACTGCACCGCGCCTTCGAAGTCCCACAGATATCCCCCCTCGTCCCCGCACCAGCGCGAGCCCAGCGTGCTGACTTCCGCCGGCGCTTCGACAATCCCCTGGCGCGTGACGTTGTTCGTGTTGTTGAGAAACAGGTAGTAGAAGTCGACTGACTCGCCTTTCTCCGGGCGGTAGGTGGCCCAGGCACCCGTGAAGTCCTGATGCTCGTCCGGCCGGTCAAACTCGTCCGCCGATGGCTGCACGTACTGGACCCAGAACGCATCCAGGTCCCATTTCTCACCACGCCGGAACGTGCGGACCCCTTCGAACGTGCGGCGGGTGTTGACCCAGTCCAGCGCAGAGACCAGACGTTGAGATCCCAGCAGCAGTTCCTGGCGCCCCACGCGGACGACCACGGGGGCTCCCTCCCAGTCCAGCACGTTCAGATCGACAAACAGGTTCTGGATGTCACCCCTGTTGGCGTCGGTCGCCAAGGGGGGCAACTCCTCGCTCATCACATCCGCCCACAGGTACTCGCCGTACACGCGCGCTACATCCGCAAACCACAGGTCGCCATAAGCTCTCACCCGCGAGAGCATGAAATTGTTCTGCGACTCGGTCAGCCGGCTGTTGTTTTCGTTATGGAATCGGACCCACGCCTGCCCACCCGTGCTGAACAGCAGGCAGTCGTTGACGTGTATGCGTTTGAGCTGTTCGGCAAGGGTCCGATCTTCTGCAGCTTTGGATTCGACGTAGCGGAAATCGGCGTCGAAGAAGCTGTGTTGCATCAGCGCAAAGGGTGGGTACCCAAACGGCGGCCGCTGCTCGGCGCGTTCCCCCTGCAGAAAGTCGCCGAATGTGTAGTAGCCTGGTCCACTGGGCAGGTTCGGAAAAGCGCCGGAGCGTGGCAGAGGGCAGAGCCAGGCCGGCACCTCCGCCCACGCGACCGGCTCACCCCAGCAGCACGCGCAGCTCGATGCGCCACACCGGCAGGGTGCCTGCGGGCAGGCGGTTGCCGCAGCGGGCGTGCCGGCGGCAGCCGAGGCGCCGGCCTCTTGTTCTTCCAGGCTGGCCCACGAATAGTCGCCCCGGTCCGCGTCCCGGTCTGTCAGAAATGCCGCGGCGCCACTCGCCGAGCCGCCACCCTGGCTCCATACGGTCCGGGTTCCCAACCCCACCAGGGCTGACGCCATCAGCACCAGGCATGTTTGCGATCTGATGAAGGAACTCACTCCATGCTCCTTTCACTCTGCTCAACCGCTACAGTTTCGCGCAGCACGGAACATCCTGCGTGCATGGCGCATTGAGTAGTGTCGGCCGGTCGCGAGGCCAGGTCCGCAAGAAGTTGGCGGGATCGGCGCAGAGCCCCGCCGCCCCCCCCGAGCTGTATCACGCCGGCGCAGGCTCCGCCCGCCGGGCCCTTTCCAGGCCCCGCGGCGTGCGGGATAATCGAGAACCAGTTGCTGGGTACTGACAATCTGTTGCAGGAGGAGTATCGCCATGACCAAGCTGCGCCCTGCCGCCAATCGCCGTGTGTCGTTCGATCGCAGAACCTTCCTCGCCACCGGGGCCGCGTCGGTCGCCGGAGCCCATGTGTTTGGCAGCGCCGGACGCGCCCAGGCTGACGCCGCCGAACCGGGAGAGATCGTCGTCCCGCCGGCAGGCAAACGCATTCTGCTCTCGTGCAAACTGACCATGATCGAGCCGCAGTCGGACGACGAGCCGCTGGCCGCTCGATTGCGCCGCGCTGCCGAAGCCGGCTTTGACGGCGTGGACCTGGATGAGGCCGGCAAGTTCACGCCGGAACAGGCCCGCGCAGCGGTCCAGGAATCGGGTGTCTTCGTGCACAACGCGATCAACCACGACCACTGGTCCAAAACGCTCACCAACGCCGACGCCGCCGTGCGGGCGGCTGGACGCGCCAACATCGAACACTGCATGCGTGTGTCGCACGCGGCCGGCGGCAGCGGTGTGCTGATCGTCGTCGGTCACGCTAAGGATGGACCGGCCGATGCCGTCGTCGAGCGCTGCCGCGAAGAGATCGAGCAACTGCTCCCGCTCGCCGCATCCCTGGGTCAGATGATCCTGATCGAGAACGTCTGGAACCACATGTTCTATGACCACGATGCAGGTCCGGAACAAGACGCCGATCAGTTCATCGCGTTCATCGACAGCATCAACAGCCCGTGGGTTGGGATGTACTATGACATCGGCAACCACTGGAAGTACGGTCAGCCGGCCGAATGGATCCGCCAGTTCGGCAGGCGATGTGTCAAGCTGGATGTGAAGGGCTTCAGCCGATCGGAAAACAAGTGGACGGAAATCACCGAGGGGGATCTCCCGTGGGATCAGGTCCGCGCCGCGCTGGACGAGATCGGCTTCGCCGGCTGGGCCACCGCTGAAGTCAACGGCGGTGACGTGCAACGACTCACGACCGTGCGGCAGCAGATGCAGCAGGCGTTCGGGTTGTGAGCATGGAAAGTCGTCGTTGACGGACTGCGCCGGGCTAATCAAGGTCCGGGATCTCGAGCGGGTCATAGCCCTGGATCTGGAAGGGGGAGGGCCGCCAGTAGTTGTCCTCCGTCTCGAAATAGGGCTCGGTGATCGCGCGTTCGAGCGCCTCCCGATCGGTCCGGGTGGGGTCGAAGGTAATGTGCACGTCTGCCCAGCCTGGCCCGGGCCAGGCCGCGACGTGCAGATAGCCGGGGATCGCGAACAGATCGTCGCGGTCCAGAAAGTAGCCGAACAGATTGGCGCGGCCGCGACAGGTGAGATCGCCGACCTGCAGCGTCACCGTCTCGGTGTGCGGAGGCACTTCCCCCCTGCGTTTTACGAACGATGGCACGGGCACCAGGTACGAGGCGGTGACGGCCCCCATGGTGCAGCACAGCAAGATGGCGATCACCAGCCACTGCGGCCAGCGTTGTCGGCGCGCCACGACAGGTCCCCAGTGCAGGGCCGGCCTCGGCGCGCTGGCCAGGCACCCATCCCCCGGATCCGCGGGCAAGCTCTGACGCGCGACGGGAGCCGGGCAGGCGGCAACACACTCCAGGCAGGCAATACATCGCGCCGCGGTCACCTGCTGCACCCGATCGATGGGGATCCGCATCGGGCACCGGCGGGCACATTTGCCACACTCACTGCAGTGCTCCGCATCGCGTTGCACCCCGCTCAACCCGAATCTGGAGAATAGGTTCAACACGGCTGCCAGCGGGCAGAGCCAGCGGCAGAACGGCAGGAGCAGCACCAGCGACGCCACGATCAGCAGCGCGCTCACAACGTACGCCCACCAGGTAATGTCCTCGCCATGCCGGCTGAGCAGGGCATAGCACGGGTCAAAGCCTCGGAAGATCAGTTCGCCTGCGCGGTAGGTGAGCACCAGCACCACCGCCAGCACGCCGTATTTCAACATGCTCAGTGCCCGATCCCAGGGAGCCGGAACACGCACCTGCGGGACCTGCCAGCGCTGGCCCACACGAAACAGCCACTCAGCGATCGTGCCGAGCGGGCACATGTAGCCGCAGAACGCGCGGCGCACCAGCAGCGTGGCAGCCAGAACGCCCCCCAGGATGAAGAAGTTGGACACGCCGAGCGAACACAGCATGTTGCCTTCGGTCCAGTACGTATAGAGCGACTCGACGCCGCCAAACGGGCACCAGCGTTCACAGTTCGCGTGCAGCCCGAACACGCCCACGAGCACCAGCGCCAGAAAGCACCCCTGGACGACGCGCCGATTCCGCCTCACGTCAGCCCTCTACTTGCTCGCGCTGCGCGCACAGTTGCCGCGCATGGGACAGGTGCTGCAGCTGCTGCCGCCACTGCACTTCGATTCCGATACCTTGGACTCGGTCCGCAGCGCCGCCGTGAACGAGGCACGCGATGCAACCGAGGAGAAGTCCGGACATTGCCTGGCATGGCTCTTGAGCAGGTCAAGCCGGCTCGGAGGAACCGCTTCGAAACACCGCGTCAACGTCGCCAGAGCCGGCTCGACGTCGCCGACTGCGGCGTGCATCCGCGCGACCATGTACAACGTGCCCGGATCGCTCGGGCCGGAAACCCGGATCTGGCTGGCAACCTGCCGGGCTTCGTCCACCTGCCCCTGCCGTGCCAGGGCCACGGCCCGCAACGCCTGGCTCGCACTCGTGCCCTGCGCCGCATCCAGGCTGCTGAGCACCGCCACCGCTTCACCGGGCTGGTCTAACGACAAGTGCGTCTCTGCCAGCTGCATCGCATTGTCGGGCGTCTTCGACCGCTCGAACAGCTCGCGGTCCAACGGCAACGCCTGGGCGTGCAAACCCGCGGCACTGAAAAACGACCGTAACGCAACAGCCATCTGCTCCCATTGCGGCGAGTCCGGCTCCCTGGCCAAGGTATCCTGTAGAGCCACCGCGCGGCGCACCAGCATGTACTGCTGCAGGTACTCCTGATTCGTGCGGTCCAGCTTCACCGCGGCCACGTACTGCTTGAGCGCAGCCCGCAGGTCGCCACCGGCCAGCAACTTCTCCCCCTCGGAAAAGGCAGTGCCCGCATCACTCCCAGCCCACACCGATGCAGCACTCAGCCAGAGCATGGCCATCAACACGGCAAGTCTGCGCGACGACAATGAGATCATGATTACCCCCCCCCGGCAAGGAACCCTCGATCGCCAACCGCCCTGGACGACGTGCAGCATCCCACAACCGCAATCTGCGGACCACACGGCAATGGTATCGCTCTTCGTGTTGATCGTCCAGACACACCTGCCGCCTCCAGCCAACCCGCGTCTTTTTGCCGACCGCTGGCAGCAGCACCGCACCGCAGGCTGGGCGAGAATGCTGGCCGGCAGCCCATTCTTCCTCGCGAGTTGTGTAGGATGGATGGTCAGCGCTGGCCGGTCCAGTTTCACGGGACCACGCTTCATGCGCAGACCGGCCGCATTCACTCGACCCGAGGAACGGACGACATGACGCCACAAATTCTCCTGCTGTCCTGCCTCATCGCGCTGCCAGGCATCGACAGCGCGACCTCGCCAAGTGCCGCCGCTGAAGTCGACGTCGTGGCTGCCGCCGTGGGGACCATGCCGGACGGCACGGTCATCGAGCAGTATACGCTGACCAATGCCCTCCAGACCGAAGTCCGCGTGTTGACCTACGGTGCAACGCTCACCGGCGTGCTGCTTCCCGACCGTGACGGGCGCATACAGAACGTCACTTTGCACCTCGACACGTGTGCCGACTATCTCCGTGGGCATCCGCTGTTTGGATCGGTTGTGGGGCGCTACGCGAATCGCATTGCCGGCGGGGCCTTTGAGATTGACGGCCAGCGTTTTGAGCTGACGAAGAACATGGGCCCGCATCAGATCCACGGCGGCACGGACGGTTTCCACCGGATCAACTGGCGGGCACGGCCCGTTCGCCTGGACGATCGTGCGGGTGTCGAGCTGGCTCACACCAGTCCGGACGGCCACGAAGGGTACCCCGGGACACTCGAGGTACGGGTGCGGTACCTGCTGACCAACGGCAACGAACTGGTCATGGACTACTGGGCGCGGACCGACAGGCCCACGCACCTGAACGTGACCAATCATGCCTACTGGAATCTCGCCGGTGCCGGTTCCGGCAACGTGCTGGATCACGTCGTGCAGATCAACGCCAACCAGGTGGTTGTGGCCAACGCGCAGCGGTTTCCGACCGGCGAGCTGCGGGACGTGGCCGGCACCGCTCTCGATTTCCGCGTGCCGTGCCGCGTAGGCGACCGCATCGATCAGGTTGAAGATCAGAACTACGACGACTGCTATGTGCTTCAGAAAGAGGAGCGGCACGAACTGGCACTGGCAGCGCGCGTCGTCGATCCGCGGAGCGGCCGCGGGATGGAGGTTTACACCACGCAGCCCGGCGTCCAGTTCTACACGGCCAAGGGACTCGGCGGCCAGGCGGGCGGAGGCGGGGCGACCTATGGACCCTACCACGGCCTGTGCCTCGAGACTCAGCATTTCCCCGACTCGCCCAACCACCCGCACTTCCCCACGACTCTGCTGCGTCCCGGTGAGGCATTCCACGAAATCACCCTGCACCGGTTCTGGACGCAGCGCCCGGTGGCCGGGCAATAGGCGACGGCGGCACGTGCTGTGCGTGGGTCTCGACCGGGCCCGCGGCACCCTGGCTTGCTTGCTTTTGCGCTGAATCGGGGTATCGTATGATCGGCTGGATGTGCGGGCCTTCGTGTGGCAGATTCTCCAACGGCTGTTAAGAACTGTGTCAGGGCTGCTGCCATGACCATCGGACGAATAATCTGCGTTCCCTTTGCCGCACTGTGTATGGCGGCCGCCGGCTACGCGGTGAGCTACTGGTATCCGTGGCCGCGCGGAGGCAGCGCGTCGTCGCCGGCCGGGGCGCTCGCCCAGCCGCAAGAGAAGCCCACGCGGATTGAAGCCCAAGGACGACTCGAACCGGCTGCGGGAACGGTGGCTGTCGCTGCACTCCCGGGCGAACAGCTCGTGCAGCTTAACGTCCACGTCGGCCAGCTGGTCCGGAAGGACGACATCCTGGCGGTGCTGGGAAGCCTCGAACTGCGAAGCGCCGAACGAGCGCTGGCGGAGCAGCAACTGGAGAAGGCCAGGCACCAGTACGATGCCGAGCAGGCGTTGGGCGAGTTGCGCGCAGACGTGGCTCATCTGTCCCAACAGCAGGCCGCGGCACGCGCCCAGGAGATTCCGCCGGAAGAGTCGATCCGCGTTGGGCAACAGCGTCTGGAACTGGCCGCGACCCACCTGAAGAGACTCGAAGAACTGCGGAACGATCCGCAGACGCAGGAGGCGATTGTCGAGGCGGACCTGGCTCAGCAGCGGTTGCTGGTTCAGCAGATACAGGTCGAGCTGGATGAGAGCCGCACAAGACTGGATGCGGCACGCCAGACTCAACAGCTGGCGCAGTGTGCCGCGGACCTGGATGTCCGCATCGCGCGGACGACTCAGCAGAACCTGGTCAAAGCCAGCCCGCTGCCGGTGCTGGAACAGAGCGTGGAACTGGCCCGGTTGGGCGAGAAGGCGTCGGTCGTGCGCGCACCCTGCGACGGCACAGTGCTCGAGGTGTTTGCCCGCCAGGGGGAACGTGTGGCCAACGCACCGATCCTGCAGTTGGGCGATCTGCGCCAGATGGTGTGTGTGGCGGAGGTCCACGAGGCGAACCTGAAGGACCTGCAGGTCACGACGGTCGCGGACGCCGCAGGGAACGGCAAACTGGTTCCGGCCCGGGATTACGCGGTCACGATTCGCAGCGCCGCGCTGCAGCAGGATCTGCGCGGGAAGGTCGTGGAAGTGGGGCGGCTGATCGGTGTACCGGCGCTGCGCGATCCGAACCCGCTGGCTCAGTCGGACCGGCGCACGGTCCGGGTGCGGATCGAGCTGGACGAGTCCTCCACCGAGCTGGCCAGGCGTTTTGTCCAGCTGCAGGTCGACGTGACCATCCACCTCACCGACGCGCCACCACCGCAGTCCCCTCCAGGACGTTCCACGGCGCGCTGATCGAGCGGAGTTGTCATGCGTACGTCACTGGCCATCTCGAATCTGGCGCATGGCAGGTGGCGCACCCTGGTGTCGACCAGCGGCGTGTCGCTGGCGATCACCCTCGTGTTCATGCAACTGGGATTTCTGAGCGCGGTGGCGGGCACGGCAGTTCAGATCTACGATCAATTGCGTTTCGACGTCCTGCTCCGTTCGCCCGACTATTTCCATTTCTGCGATGCGCGCGTCATCGCCCGTTCGCATCTCTATCGCGTGGCATCGATGCCCGGCGTCGCTGCCGTCCGGCCACTGCACGTCACGCTGGCCACCTGGCGGATACCCTCCACGGTGCAGACGATCGAGCAGGGCACGGCGGGCGGACTGCGGGGTCTCGTGGCCATGGCCATCGACCCCGACGCCAACGTGTTCGACCTGGAGGAGGTCGAGCGCCAGAGCGGGAAGCTGCGGAACCCCGAGCACCTGCTCATCGATCGCAAGACGAAAGGGGACGACTTCGGCGCGGCGGATGGCCGGGCGTTCGGCGACGCGGATGTGGGCCGTGAGGTGGAGGTCTGGGAGAAGCGGTTTCGGATTGCGGGGCATTTCGCACTGGGGGCCGGCCTGGCCGCCAACGGGTCGGTGTTGATGAGCAGTGCCGGGTATGCGCGTTTCTTTCCCGGCGACCCGGAGACCAACGTGAACTTCGGCCTGGTCGTGCTGCACGACGGCGTCCAGCCCGCCGCGTTCTGTGCGCGTGTCAAACGCGCATTGTCTGGTCCCGGCCAGGGCGACGCGGACTCCACCGCCGTGCGACCGGTGGCGGTGTTGACGCGGGACGAAGTGCGGAAGCTGGAGATGCGGCGCTGGCTGTGGAACACCCCGATCGGCTCCATCTTCCTGGCAGGCGTCCTGGTGGCGCTCGTCGTCGGCTCGGTCGTCGTGTACATGGTGCTGTCCAACGACGTCGCCAATCACCTGGGAGAATACGCTACGCTGAAGGCCATGGGGTACACGGACGGCTACCTGCGCAAGGTGGTGATGCAGCAGGCGCTGGTGATGGCGCTGCTCGGATACGCCCTGTCGCTGGCCTGCGCGGAATGCCTGTACCGGGTGGTCGGCAGCATGGCCAACATCCCCCTGGAAATGACCTGGTGGATCCGCGGCGGCGTCTTGATCCTGTCAGTGGTGATGTGCTGCGTCTCCGGGGTGGCGACGCTGAGCAAGTTGAGCAAGGCGCAGCCGGCAGACTTGTTTTGACCAGGGACACAGGAGCGTGCATGGGACGCAAGCGTCGCACACCGCTGGCCTGGAAGAACCTGACACACAACCCGCGGCGGCTGCTGGTGGCTGTGTCCGGCGTCACGTTCGCCGTCGTCTTGATGTTCATGGAACGCGGCTTCCAGAACGCGTTGTTCGACAGTACGGTCGCGCTGGTCAGGTACTTGTCGGCGGATATCGTCCTGGTCAGCAGTTCACGGTATTCGCTCTCGACCAGCAGTCGCTTCCCGCTCCACGCACTGTCACTGGCACGCAGCTGCCCCCACGTCCAAACGGCCGGCCCGATCTATGTCGAGAACTTCATGTCGCTCCTGCGCAGACCGAACTGCTGCAGTCGGCCGATCCGGGCCATCGGTGTCGACCTCCACGCCCGCGTGTTCGTCGACGAGCTGGCAGACGTCCTGGCGGGCATCCGCCACCAGCTGCAGGCACCGCGAACCGCACTGATCGACGTGACCAGCAAGGAATCGATTTACCGGGTGGACCCTGCAGGCGTGTCGCCGACAGCGCCCCTGCTGGTCGAGCTGGCGGACAAGCAGCTGCAGCTGATCGGCAGTTTCCACCTCGGCACCGACTTCGCCAACGACGGCACGCTGCTGATGAGCCAGGAGAACTTCGCCTTCTACTTCCCGCTGCGGGAGCTGGGGCACGATCCGCTGTCGACCGTCGACCTCGGCCTGATTGCCTGCGAGCCGGGATCCGATCTGCAGCAGGTGAAGGCCCAGCTGCAACGCACGTTGGGTGGCAGCATCGACGTGCACACGCGTCAGGAGCTGGTCGACAAGGAGATTCACGTATGGGACAGGAACACGCCGATCGGCGTGATCTTCCAGGTCGGCATGATCATGGGGTTCGTGGTGGGAGTGCTGATCTGCTACCAGGTCCTGTACAACGACATTGCGGACCATTTGGCAGAGTTCGCCACATTGATGGCGATGGGCTACGGCCAGCGCTACTTCATCGGTGTCGTGGTGCGGGAAGCGTGTTACCTGGCCCTGCTGGGCTTCCTGCCCGGCCTCTGCATCGCCTGGACCTTGTTCCAGTTGATTACCCTGTGGACCGGCTTGACCATGTCGTTGTCAGTCGCCGATACCGGCATCACGCTGGCCTTCACGGTCGTCATGTGCATCGCATCCGGACTGCTGGCCGTGCGCAAACTGCTGGCCGCCGATCCCGCCAACCTGTTTTGAACCTGGCAAGAGGAAACCAGTACCGTGACTTCTTCAGACAACAGCTCGTTGCCGGCGTGCTCTGTGCCGAGCTCTTCAGCGACGTCCGCCTCCTTGCTGGCGCGCATGTCGAGCGCAGAATGTGTCATCCGCGTCGAAGCTGTAAACCACTATTTCGGTGAAGGTGAGACGCGCAAACAGGTGCTCTTCCACAACTGCCTGGATATCCAGCGGGGTGAGATCATCGTCATGACCGGCCCGTCCGGGTCCGGCAAGACCACGCTGCTGACCCTGATCGGGACGCTCCGCCGCGTCCAGGAGGGGAGCCTGAAAATGCTGGGCCAGGAGTTGCGCGGGCTGGCGCGCGAGGCGGTGACCGCCTTGCGCAAGCAGATCGGATTCATCTTCCAGGCCCACAACCTGTTTGAATCGCTCACGGCCTTTCAGAACGTGAATATGGCGGCCGAGCTGGTGGGGCTCGACCCAGCTGAAGCGCGGGACCGCATCGAGAAACTGCTCACCCGACTCGATCTGGGGACACGCCTCCACTACAAGCCGCAGAGCCTGTCGGGCGGCCAGCGGCAGCGCGTCGCCGTGGCGCGGGGGCTCGTCCACCGACCCCGCATCGTGCTGGCGGATGAACCGACCGCCGCACTCGACAAAGTCACGGGGCGCGAAGTGGTGACCCTGTTCCAGGAGATGGCGCAGCAACAGGGCTGCACCATCATCATGGTGACGCACGACAATCGAATCCTGGATGTCGCCGACCGCATCGTCAACATGGTCGACGGCTGTATCCACTCCAATGTGCTCGTCCGCGAATCGGCCGCCATCTGCGAGTTCCTGCGCGTCTGCCCGTCCTTTGCCGGCCTCACCCCCAGCTCGCTCTCTGAGATCGCTGACAAGATGCAGGCCGTCGTGTATTCGCCCGGCAGCGTCATCATCCGACAGGGAGACGTGGGACGGGAATTCTTCCTGATCCGCAAGGGAAGCGTCGAAGTTACGCAGACCGACGGACAGCAAACGCGGCATGTCGCCACATTGAACGAGGGGGATTTCTTCGGCGAAGTCGCGCTGCTCGAAGACCGCCCACGCAACGCCACGGTCACTGCCCGGACCGAGACACTGTGTTACACACTCGCCAAGGACGAGTTCCGGACCGTCGTCAGTCGCTGCCCGACGTTTGAAGAGGAGTTGCGGAAAGTCCTCTTCGCTCGGCAATGAGTGCGCGGTTGTCGGCCGCGGCCATGCGCGACCGGTGCGACTCAGGGGAGGCCCGGCAACGGCAGCCAGCCCCGCCGCCGGCCGGCTCAGCGCGCCGGGCACGGCCCCGCCGTCAGGCTGCCGCCGGCACACTCGTCGCCCAAGATCCCGAGCGCGGCCTTGACGTGCACGTGGGCGATCTCCAGCTCGATGAGTTTGTGCAGCAGATCGGACCTGGCCTGCAGGCGTTCGGTGCGTGCCGTCACCAGGTCGGCATAGTCGCTTTTCTGGACCTCGCGCTGCGACTCCAACAGGGCCACACGGCGATCCCAGCTGTCGAGCATGTCCTTGGCGACACTCGCCTCGAGAAAACACTGCTGGACGTCGACCAGTTGGCGGGCGATGTCGAGGTCCACCTGCTGGCGGCGCGCATCGTACAGCGCCTGCAGCTGGCGCTTTCGCACAACCAGCTCGCGATCGTTCCGGCGATCGATCCCGCACAGCAGCTTGAGTCGGGTGAGCAATCCGAGGCTGGCGGGGACCTGCCCCACAAGCGGGCAAGCGGTCTGCAGTAACGACCGCGCCACGCCCAGATCCGCGACATCGCCGGCGCGCAGGAAGTGATTGAGCGCGTTCAGCTCCGCATCTCTGGCGCGGCCGATGTCCAGCGCCTCAGGCAGGTCGAATTCGGGTGGCCGCGGCTCCACAGCACAGATCGTCTCAATGGCTTCGGGTGAGAGAGGATCATCCCCGATCAGCGATTTCACCAGTCCGGTCAGGCGGGCCCGATCATGTGTCAGCTGCAGGTTCCGGGCGTCCAGCTCGAGTCGCTGCCGGTGCAGGTTGGACCGATCATAATCGGCTGCCAGGCCGGCGCCGAGCAGACCGTCAAGGGTCTCCTGCGCCCGCCGCTGCTCCTCGCAACTCTCCATCCAGACGCGCTGCTGCAGTTCCACCTCCGCCAGCCGGTAGTACGCGACCAGCGCCTGCTCGGCTGCGTTGTTGCGTTTGCGTCGCGCCTGGTCGGCCAGGATGTCCGGCAGCAATTGCGACACGCCGCGGCGGCCGTGCACAGATGCCTCACACCGCAGATGGGCTGCCTCGCGTTCCAGTACGGCAGCCGTCCGGGACGCCGCGGCAGCGCGGCACGCACAGTCGGCGGCCGTCAGGGGGCGCTGCACGTCCGACAACAGCGGCGCAACCGTCGCACTCACCGCCTCGTACGAGGGAATCCGGCTCTCGTCCAGCGTGACGCCACGCGCCCGTCGGTCCGACATGACGTCGTCGACCGTCACCGGCAGATCGTCCGACGGCATCAGCTGGCAGCCAGGCATGCTGCTCAGAATCACGGCGGCCAGAATGAGCGGGCTGAGGTGAGGCCGCATGCGCGGTACATGCCTTACAGGTGGAGGCAACGGCAGGATCGTCGGAAGCTGTGCATTGATTGGAATCGGCACGAGGCATATACGAATCAAGTCTTTCACAATCGACACAGCCGGTTTGCTCGTCGCGCGCAGACCGAGCGCGACAGGCACGATCCGCAGACTCCACGGAATCCGTACAGATTGACAGGCAGCGTGCAAAGCCACGGGCCGATGGAGGCGTGCACGGTGCGGCCACCGCTCGGTGCTGCCCTGTGCCGGGCCGCGTGGGGGGCCCCCACCCTTGGCTCAGCCGTTGGCTTTCACCGCGGTGTCCGGGGAATTAGAATCGTGGTTGTCAGGTATTGCCGCGTGCGAACTGCGTTCTGCCACCTGAGAATGCCGGAATTGGGTGGCCGAGGGATGACGAAGCGACCATGAAGCGTTACGAAATCCTGGACTGGGAACTCGTGCAGGGCTCACCCGTCAAGCGGATATACGGGCACTCTCGTGGGCTACTCAAGTGGTTGAATCCCTTGCCGCGACGGGTATCGATCGAGTGGAACGGCCACAGCCGGCTCTCCGCGAAGTCGTGGTGCCCCTGGCCCAGGACCCACAGCTGGTCGCTGGACGAGTTAGGGGGGATCTCGTTTGGCATACGGGAACAGATTGACCGGCCGGCCGCGAGTCCGCCTGTGCATCGCGGCTGGTTCTGGTACGTGCACCTGACGGGCAAGCACGCAAGCGGCAACTCGCGGGCACCGGTCCTGGCGGAGTTCATGCTGGGCCACCAGCACGAACGTCCCGCCACCGACGCGGGTCGCGCATCGGTGCCGCCCGTGGTGAAGGATCTGGTTCACTGGCTGGAGGCCTGCACCGACCACCGTGCACACGGCCCGGTCCTGATTCCCGACAAAGGGGCGCCCCGTCAGAAATAGGAGGGAACCGCAGCATGTGGAAGCGGACGAAGATCATCGCCACGTTGGGTCCGGCTAGTGCGACTCAGGACCGGATGGAGGAGCTGATTCACGCCGGTGTCGATCTGTTTCGTGTCAACTTCTCGCACGGGACGCAGTCGGAACATGCGGCGGCGCTGCAAGCGGTCCGCGCAGCTGAAGCGCGGGTCGGCCGCCCCGTCGCGGTCTGCGGGGATCTGTGCGGGCCCAAGATCCGCGTCGGGCCGATCGGCAATGGCGAGGTGCAGCTGCTCACGGGCCATTCCCTCACGATCCAGCGTGCGCCTGTCATCGGCACAGCCGACCGGATCTCGACGACCCTGCCCGAGTTGGTGGACGCGGCCCGGCCGGGCGACGCGATCCTGCTGGCGGACGGCCGGCTGCGGCTGGAGGTGGTGGCCACCCAACCGCCAGACCAGATCACCTGTCGGATCCAAGTGGGAGGCGTGCTGTCGAGCGGCAAGGGAGTGAATCTGCCTCAGTCGCACCTGACGATTTCGTCGCTCACAGAGAAAGACTTGCAGGACGTGGAGTTCATCGCGCAGCACGATTTCGACTACGTGGCGCTGTCGTTTGTCCAGCAGGCGAGTGATGTCCGGCAGCTGCGCAGCCTGCTGGCAGAGCGCAACTGCGACGCCCAGATCGTGGCCAAGATCGAGAAACCGCAGGCGCTGAGCCGGATCGATGAGATCATCGACGCGGCGGATGCCATCATGGTCGCGCGCGGCGACCTGGGGGTCGAGATGGATTTCCCGTCCGTCCCGATCGCTCAGAAGACGATCGCCCACAAGTGCGAACGGGCCGGCAAGCCGTGCATCATCGCCACCGAGATGCTCGAAAGCATGATCACGTCGCCGCGCCCCACCCGGGCCGAAGTCTCGGATGTGGCCAACGCAGTCTTCGACCGCGCCGACGCCGTGATGCTGTCCGCCGAGTCGGCGATCGGCAGTTTTCCGGTCGCCGCCGTCACCGCCATGCGTGAGACGGTGATCGCCGCCGACAAGTTCCAGGACACGTCCGACACCCCCGTGCACCTGGAACTGCATCAGGCAAGCACGACCGCCGCGCTGGCCGGTGCACTGCGCGAGATCATGCATCTGCAGCCGGTGGCAGCGGTGGCAGTGTTCACCGTCAGCGGAACCACGGCCCGCCTGATCGCCAAGAACCGCCCCCCCTGCCCCATCGTGGCCTTGTCGGCCAGCGTCCCTACTCTCCGCCGTTGCTGCCTGTACCACGGCGTGATGCCGCACTCCGTCGAGACTCCTCGGGACACCGTCGGCGCCGTGCAGCTGGCCACCCGCGTCTGCGCCCAACTGAAGCTCGCGCAGCCGGGCGAACGCATCATCGTCCTGGCTGGCCACCCGTTCGACGTGCCGGGGAACACCAATGGGCTGGTCGTGGTGACACTGGAATAGGCCAGTCTATTCGTCGACCGATTCAGCAGTGTCGGCCCGGGACTCGGCGTCGATGATCAGGAGCGCATCGTATGCGTCCTCGTATGTCGCGTACAGGGTGGGATCGACCAGTACACCTCCGAGCTTTTCCGCCTCCGCCTCCGGCGAGCTGCCTCCAGCCACTTCGGCGACCATCAACCCATCATCAGTTTCGACAACTATGAAGCTCTGCATGTGATGGCTCCTTACGAAGAAAGAACCGCTCCACAAAGACAGCGATCACGACTGCTGTGGCAATGCAGCGACCCGCACAGAAACAATCGGTGGGGCCGACGTACGACCTCTCCCACCATTTTACCTGCCGGGGTGGGCGGGTCCATTGTCGACGCCGCTGGCCGGCCCGCGCAGCACCCCCTCCTGAGGCCGCCTCATGACGCTCGCCAGGGCCGCGATTTCCGGCGGACGGTCTTGTCAATTTGCAGGGGTCCGGTACAAAGAGATAGCTGAGCCCGACCGATGCGACGCGGGGCGTGAACGGTGTCATGTTAGAACGTTCGCTGGGAATTGACGAATTGCTGGCGGCCACCTGGACCGAGCTGGGGGTAGGTGCTCCCACACTCATTGCGTTTGCTCAACTGTGCAGTCGCGCGTGGGTCACTGGCCAGGTTGCAGCGGAGGAGTTGTCGCCCGAGGCGAAAGCGATACTGTTCACTGCCGGACAGCGCGGGATGCTCGAGGTGAAAGGGACGAATGCAGCCTACGAGTCCCCCTCGCGGTTGCTCACCGTGTTCGTCGAAACCGCGGACGATACGCGGATCCGGTTTCGGGACAGCCGGGACGTGCGGCAGAACGTGCGGTTCTTGGATGGATTTCGGCAGCTGTGTGCGTGTGGCCTGGTGATGCATCATCTGTTCCACGAGTTCACGCTGACGCCTGCCGGTTTCGAAATGGCTGCCACGATCTGCCCGGATGAGATCCAGAGGCTGCTCGAACTGGGGCAGCCGTGCGTGTCCGGTTAGCCTGGAGCACGCGTCTGGATCGACGTGGCGACCGGGTCGAGCGGCCGGGTGCCTGTTCCATCATCTGCAACGGTTCGCGCTGGTACAGCGCATGTAAGGTAAGTCGACTCTGTTCTTCATGGTGCAAGGAAAACTGACGATGAGTGTCCTGGTTACAAAAGAAGCGCCGAATTTCAAGGCCCAAGCAGTCATGCCGGATGGTTCGTTCAAGGAAGTCTCGCTCGCGGATTACCGTGGCCAGTACGTCCTGCTGTTCTTCTATCCACTTGATTTCACCTTTGTCTGCCCGACGGAGATCATCGCGTTCTCGGATCGCGTGAAGGATTTCGCCGCAGCCAACGTGCAGGTGCTGGGCGTGTCGATTGACAGCCACTTCACGCATCTGGCCTGGCGCAACATGCCGCGTTCCGAGGGGGGAATCGGCAAGATCGAGTACCCGCTGATTGCCGACCTGAACAAGTCGATCAGCCAGGCGTTTGACGTGCTCGTGCCGGACGGCGTGGCGCTGCGCGGCCTGTTCCTGATCGACAAGAACGGGATTGTCCGGCACCAGGTGGTCAACGATCTCCCGTTGGGCCGCAGCGTGGACGAAGCGCTGCGGATGGTCAAGGCGCTCCAGTTCGTCGAGACGCATGGCGAGGTGTGCCCGGCCAACTGGCAGGAGGGGAAGGCGACGATCAAGCCGAGCCCCAGCGCCAGCAAGGAGTTCTTCGGGTCGGAGTACAAGGGGAAGTAGCCGCGGGGGACGGGAGCGAGCGGGCCGGGCAGGTCGCGTGTGGTTCGTGACCTGCCCCCCTCGCCAATTGGCATTTGCCCACTAGGGGATTGCGAGCTACGCTTTGGGTAGTGAGAGATGTTACCGCGCCGCCCATCACTTCCGGGTGGTGCATAAGCATTCAAAACAGCTGCGATGGTTGCGTGGTGAGCCGATGGCTCGGATCCATCGTGGGCGTGGCTTCGTTTATTGCGCGTCACATCATTGCAATGGTCATCAGCCAGGCCCCGGTGTTGCATGCGAGCAGCCGTGAGCGAGCGGTCTTCGCAGCGATAGAGCGAGCCCGAAACACCATGAGACAACTCCTTCGATTCCTCCGCAGCGAGGACGGCCCGACGGCGGTGGAGTACGCCGTAATGCTGGCGTTAATTGTGATCGCGTGCATGGCCGGCGTGCAAGCGCTGACGCAGGAAACCGCGGCCAGCTACAACCGCTCGGCCACCGCCATCAACGAGGCGATCAACTGACCCCGGATCGTCATTCCTGGCCTGGTGCCGCCGAGATCACCTGCTCCATGCGCTGCCGCAGCTGCTGGCAGACCTCGGCGAACGTGGCGCCGGCCTTGTCGTGAGCGAGTTCGCGGGGCGGTTGTGGTGCGGGCAGGCGGCCGGGAACCAGTTCGTCCGCCACAGGGAGGCAGCGGCATCCGTCGTGCCAGAAGGTGCAGTTGCGTCCTGCCTGCTTGGCGGCGTAAAGTGCATCGTCGGCTCGTTTGACCAGGACCATGGCGGTATCCGTAGCGGTGCACTCGGCCACGCCCAGACTGAGCGTCACGCACCACGCATCCCGCTGGCTGTAGAAGGGCGCCGCCGCGATCGCGCGCCGCGCCCGCTGGGCGGCGCGGCAGGCCTCGCGAATATCGGTGGCGGGGAGGATGACGGCCATCTCTTCGCCGCCATACCGCACTACGAGATCGGATTCCCGCATCGTGTCGCGCAGCAGCTGGGCCACGCGGCACAGCACTTCGTCACCCGTCTGGTGGCCGTACATGTCGTTGAATTGTTTGAAGTGGTCGACGTCGGCCATCACGATCGACAGCGGCCGCCGGTGTCGGCGCCACTCGGCCAGGCGGTGGGCCAGATCTTCATCGAAGGCGCGGCGATTGGGCAGGCCTGTCAGGGCGTCCGTGCGGGCCTCGGACATGTAGACCGACAGCTCACCGGCCTGCTCCTGCAGCATCTGTTCGGCTTCGTTGAGTCGTGTCTGCAGCTGCTCGTTCGCTTCGATCACCTGAGAGAGCACGCCTACCGTCGCCAGCCGCTGGTGTTCCCCCAGCCGCTCCGGGCCATCACGAAACAGTTGGGAGACGCCGCTGACGACCGCGCGGTATTGCGACATGTCGTCGGCAAGGCCGCGCGTCCAGTCCACCAGCGGGACCAGGAGGCTCAGCAACCGCTGCAGCTCGGCGGGCGGGAGCGCGGCAGCGCAGTGATGGATCTGCCGGCGGCCGATCAGCAGGCCGGCAGTCAGACCGACACCGAGCAGGGCGACAGCCAGGAAGCCGTCGCGGAACACTATCGAGGAGTCTGCCAGCCAGAGGTCGGCCATGGTCGATGATCCTGTGCTGCCGTGTATGACGATCGTATCGGGTCTACGGGGGGGCGGGCGGCCTGCCGCCCTCCACTTTCTGTCTCTATCTCGCACCGACAGCCCTTTCGATCGGCCGCGCAGCGCTGCTAAAACCTACGATAAATTACAGGCCTCGCGGGACGATGCCCCACGCAAGTCCAACTCGCGCGGCGAAGTGCCGGCCGCCCCGTGTCCCTGCCAGACGCGCGGCATGCCGGCCGCAGCAATTGACCCGGGCACGGAGCCCTTGCCGTGCGACCGTACAGCGGAAGGACCACACCGAGTGCAAACAATCACTTTCGAAGACGAATGCGTGCATCAACTGTTTCCGATCACCCTCGCGCGCCCCGCGTATGCGATGCTGTGCGGCAGCTTCCGACTGGTCGACTGGATCGAGTTGCTTGATGACGCTCCGCAGGCGGTCGTGCGGGACTACCTGGCCGAGCTGCAGGAGGCCGACTATCCCTGTTTCCGCAAACGGGACGTCCAGACGCCGCGGGCGCACACGATGTGGATCAACGCGCGGCTCGTCCCCTCGCGGCAGACGTATGAGACACTCCGGACGCTGCGGGAGCGAGCCGAAATCGGCATCGTGCACTGCGGCTCCGCCGTGGCCGTCGCGATCCTCCCGGCCGATGCCCCCTCCCCGCCAGTCGCCTTGCGGGCCGCGACGCTCCGCGAGTACTTCGAACACCTCGGACTGGCCGAACTCCAGCCACTGGACGCCCAGCTGCAGCTGATCGACTTCCCCCATCAACTCATCCAGTACAACCAGGACACCCTCACCGACAACCTCGTCTATCGTCTGCGCACGGGCAGCTACGAGGAGCTGGCGGACGGGGTGTTTGGCGCGCCCAGCGCACGACTTGGGGCGCACATGGTGACCGACACGCGCACCGGCCCGATCGTGCTGGAAGCTCACTCGCGCATCGGCCCGTTCGCCTACCTGGCCGGCCCGGCCCACATCGGTGCCCACACGCGTGTGATCGAGCACGCTGCGATCAAGGACTACGTCTCGATCGGCCACACCGCGAAGATCGGGGGCGAAGTCGAGGCGTCGATCGTCGAGTCGTACACGAACAAGCAGCATCACGGGTTCCTCGGACACAGTTACCTGGGCAGCTGGATCAACCTGGGAGCCGGCACCTGCAACAGCGATCTGAAGAATACCTACGGCGAAGTGAAGATGGAGTATGCCGGTCACAAGGTGCCCACCGGAATGCAGTTCGTCGGCTGTATCATGGGCGACTACGCCAAGACCGCCATCAACACGGGGATCTTCACCGGCAAGACGATCGGCGTGTGCAGCATGCTGTATGGGTTTGTGACCACCAACGTCCCGAGCTTCGTCAACTACGCACGGCTGTTCGGCCAGGTCACGGAACTGCCTCCCGACGTGATGATCGCGTCGCAGCGGCGGATGTTCGCCCGGCGCAAGGTCACGCAACGCCCGCTCGACCAGCAGCTGATACGCGACATGTTCATCGTCACGCGCGATGAACGGCAGCTGGGGGGCGACCCCCTGTTGATTTAGATGACCGTGTGGGGATTAATAGCAAAGGACGAAGGACGAGATACCCAAGCACGGGGGGAAGGACGAATGACGAAATACCCAAGCACGAAGGCAGGATGAAGCACGAATATGGGACGGAATCTGCGTGTAATGACGCTGGCGGCGACGTCTGAGCAGTCATTCGTCCTTCCCCCGTGCTTGGGTATTTCGTCATTCGCCCTTCCCCTCGTGCTTGGGTATTTCGTCATTCGTCCTTCCCCCCGTGCTTGGGTATTTCG